>BJHB01000049.1:0-12082 GCA_014191415.1 Chloroflexota bacterium | reverse complement strand
AGCGAGGGCGCCGACAGGATGCGCGCCACAATCGGTATCTCTTGAACCGAGCAAGTTGTGATTGCGATCGATAAAGGCGCCGATGTTATCCAACAGCGGCGCGTCTTCGGGAGTGACTTTGTCATCATCAAAGATCGCGATAGATTTAACAAAGTAATTACTACTAGTTTTCAGCAGTTGATTTCTTATTCCTACTAGATCGTGAAGGTGTGGGCGATCGTACCCGTTCACGGGGGTCAGTTCGAAACGCACAACTCGTGACTCTTTCTGCCGCGTTCGGTGCGTGCGGTGGCGGGGATGAGCTGTAGGACGGCAGACCACGAGACGAGTGACCCGGTTGACACATTGAAGTTGCTCCTGCCTCTCGAGCGCAGGCGCAGCGAAACGTCGGCAGCGGACGCAATCCGTTTCGCCACGGATTTCGAGTGGAACCGGCCCTGTCGGCGCTATCCAGACGTCTTCTTCGATCCGCGGTCCGTCGACCTGAGTGATGACCCCGGGGAGGTCCTACACGCCAAGGCAGTCGTCCACGACAACGAGCAGGGTTTCGTCACGTCCGCCAACCTCACCCCGCAAGCTCTGGACGTGCTTTTCGAGGCCGGGTTCCTGGTCCGTGACCGGTCCCTCGCCCAGGCCTTCGCGGCCCACTTCCAACGGCTCATCGATACGTCGCTGGTCGTGCCGTTTCCTTCGTTGGGGTAGGTCATTGGCTTCGGCTCTCGTCGACGACCGCGTAGAGCAGAGCCCCTGACTGATCTCCAGCGGGCACAAGGCCGATAGGCCTGGGCCAAAAAGACCGATCGCTGGAAACGTTCGTGGCGCCGTTGAGCCGGGATGCCATCCCCGGTCAGGTCACCCGATAGGGTTCGGATCAGGTGACCGGAGGGGGACGTGGGCACGAGGGGTAAGTTGCAACGAATGCCTTGAGCCTGGTTGCGTGGTCCTTCCCGGAACTCGCGCGCTCGACATAACTCAGTCAGGCGTTAGTGCCTCGACTGCTTCGGCGGGAGGTGCGCACGGATCAATTGTCCCGGACTTTGAGCGGCGACGATTGATCCGGTTCGCGCGAGTCTCGGCCGACTTCATCGCCATCCGGGTGAAGTGGGCCTTGCGCAAGTGCGTTGCCCGGCGGATCCGCTCATCGTCGGTCAGGATGCAGTCGGGATCTGCCTGGCGCTCAAACGTCGACATGAAGGCTAGTCTGGCAGCCTTGGTCATGTCCTGGGGGTCGTTGCGGGAATGCGCGACGTGCGCACCAAGGCGACCCCTGAGCGCATGCGAGATCCTCGGTGATTGTGCTGTCCGTTCGGATGGGTTCAACGCTGTAGCCTCCTTGGCTACTCCCCATTCTTGGGTTGCTGTCCACCCGGTTGGCCAGGACGGGGTCGTGCTCCCGTCGCCGGCGTTTCCGCCGGCGCGATCGCTGGTCGGTGCAGACCTCTACACCTTGTCGCCGAGGGAATAGCGCCGGTGGGCCTTTCGCGCACGTTCCCCAGTCGCGCTGGCGCCGTACCGGGCAAGCATCGCCGGCGAACTCCATCCTCCCTGGTTCTGGAGATCCGAATCGGGCATGCCGCTGAGTTTCATGTGGTGGGCCCACGTGTGGCGAAGGCGGTGGAGGTTGAGGTGCCCGAGGCCAGCCTGGGTGGCTCGGCGCTCGAGCATCTGCCTGATCCCGTTTTCCGTCAGCACCCCCTTGAGCCCGAGCCAGGCGCACTCGGTCGTCGACGCCCATTCATGCGTCCGGCGCATCCTGAGGTAGCGGTCGACCGCGCGAGTGGTCTTCACTCCCATGGAGACCCGGCGGATGCGCCGTCCCTTCCCCAGCACGGTGACCTCAGCGAGTTTCAGGTCGATGTCATGCAATTCGAGTCCGGAGATCTCGGCACGACGCAGGCCGCAGTCGAAGAGGAGCCGGATGATTGCTGCGTCGCGCCGCTCTTCGAAGGAAGTTCCGGCGCAGGCAGCATCGAGCGCCTTGAGGTCGGCTTCCGTGAGCGCGTCGACGGGCGCGACCTCGACTGCCGGGGGCTTGGTGCCGCTCATGGGTGACTTGGCGAGCTCGCCGTCGGTCATGGCCCATGCGAAGAATGACCCGAGGGCCCGGTAGCGGTTGGCCGCGGTCGCGGGCTTCCACTTGCCCAGCAGGTCCGCCACGAATCCCTCGACGTCGGCGCGGGTGACTGCGGTCGCGATCCCGGGATGCCCGGCGCCCGCGAGGTGGGTGATGAAGAGGCGGATCGACTCGCCGTAGGTCTGGATGGTGCGCGGGGACTTGTTCTCGGCCCGGAGACTGAGGGAATAGCTGTCCCAGAGTGTGGAAAGGGTGGGGTCATGACGTACACTACGTGGGCGTCTGGAAGTTGCCATCAGGGGACTTTTCTCGGATTGGCGAAATCTCAGTTATCGGCTGTCAGAGCGGTGTAGCTGCTTCCGGTCCCGGGATTTCGATCAAGCAGAGGCTCTCCCTGATCTGTAAACTACCGCAAAAGCCTGGGGATGTAGCTCAGCTGGGAGAGCATCTGCTTTGCAAGCAGAGGGTCAGGGGTTCGAGTCCCCTCGTCTCCACCATTCTGTTGCGGGTTGATGCGCTTGTTCAGCCCGCAGATTTGCGTGATGTGTGTTACGTCCGGGATTGCGGTTGCGAGTACCTGACGTATCCGGCGCGTTCCTGTCTAGTGAGATAGTGCCCCGTTGGTTTCCGCTGTGGTTCGGCTGACCTGCCGGACGGAGACTTGTGCGGGCGAACCAATGCTGGGGACAGGAACGTCAATGCCCAATGATCGTGGTCGCTCGGGCGGTGCAGAGGCGTCGCGCTCCCGGAGGGTGCAACTCGGTCGACGTGTTGATGTCGTCCCCGCCTCACCTCCAAGTTATGGAGCGCTCGGGATCCTCGTTGTACTTGTGGTCCTTCACGCGGTGTCTCAAACCCTCGTGACAACCATCATCGTGAAGGGCGCAGCCTGGTCGGCGTCTGTGCGTCCAATCGTGGACGTACTTGCAATCCTCGGGCTTTGCCTTCTTGCCGAAAGGTCTGGGTACGTTCCGGTCCTCGGCTGGGCGGTGGCAGGTTCGGTCATTGCCTCCATTGTCGGTGCCGCGGTGCGCGAACCAACGCTCCAGGGATTGAGCTATGTTGCTGCGGAAGCCCTGCTCGTTGGAGGAGTCCCACTCACAATCCTGATCGCTCAAGAACTCAAGATGGTCAGCCGGACGCTGGTTACGGGTCTTGTGATAGGCCTTCGATTTGAAGCAGATTTGCTTTCGAGCGCCGTGCAACTTTTGATGGGCGGCGGGTCGTCAAGTACCGAGCCCGGAGACCTGTTTAACGGTCTTGCACTGTCGATCGTCGCCCTTGGCATCGCCGTGTACGTGCTTCTGCGGATTTTCGGGCGAATGCACGAGGTTCCGCTGGAAACTGCTCCCGCGACTGCATGACCGATTTGATCGGTCGGTGCTAGAGGTCCTCAGGTCGTGATGCCGACTTCGGTGCCCCGAACTCAATTCCGAGCGATTGAACCTCCTTGTATGGCAGTAGCCATATCAGCGACTCGTCATGGAGGTCGACCACTTGGATATGGTTGCCCCACGGGTCTTCGAAGTCGCACCTCGTGAAACCGCTGTCAAGGACGTGCAGCCCGTACTTCACGCGCAGCTTTTCCTTGACGGCATTGATCTCTGCTTCGGTTTTCACGATGAACCCGAAGTGTTTCTGTTGGCCTCGGGATAGGACTTCGACTTCAAAGATTGCAAGGAATTGATGCTCGCCTACCTGGCACCACGCAGCGCCTTCGCCACCCTTGAGCATCTTGAGCCCGAAAACGTCTTCATAGAATGCGACGGTCGCTGACACGTTGTCTGTCTCGATCGCGACGTGATTGATGCCGTACACGTGAACATCGGTCATCGTATCGGTCCTTCCCGTTCGGGTGTGGAATGGTCCGCCGTGGTGGCGGACACCACAGTCTAGGGATCCCCGTGGGCGTCCGCGCGGTCCGGGCGAATTGGCCTTGCGCCATACCATTGTTCTACGCGCAACATAGTGACAGCGATGTCACTAGTAATGAGGCGGGCTCTGGTGTGATGGCGACGCGTTCCCGTGTGGGCACACTGCGACCTACCGGTGCCGTTGTCCGTTTGGTGGCCGCTTCTTCTGGCAACGGCTATACTTTCTAGTGCTTCCGATCTCCTGGGCTCAGGGGCAGAGGTGGTCTCGAACGCGAGACACCGAACCCGCTAGGTTAATGGACCGGAAATCAACTCACCCGTGAGATGGGGTGTCGATGGAAGATCAAGGGCGTCCCCGGCTTGGCGCCGCGGCTGGGGACGGTCGCGGGCGCATTAACGTGCCAGGGGATGACGAACCAGAAAGCATGCAGGCACTTCTAGATGCCCGTGAAGGGGCTGTCCGCGACATTCGTCGTGGAATGGTTGTTGACGGAGTGATTGTCCGCATCGACCCTGAAGAATTGCTGGTGGATATCGGGTTGAAATCCGAGGGTGTGGTTCCCAATCGGGAATTGTCGACGATCGTTGAAGACTTTGGGCGTCGCCCGGAAGTCGGAGATGAATTGGTCGTTTTCGTAGTTGCGACTGAGAGCCCTGAAGGGCATCCAATCCTGAGTTACAAGCGTGCTGGATCCGAGCGCTTCTGGCGTCGGGCCCAGATGCAGGTTCAGAATGGCGAGGTCATTGAGGCGCGGGTCCTTGAAGCAAACAAGGGCGGTGTGGTCGTGGACTTTGGTTCACGGGCATTCGTGCCAATATCTCAGCTTTCGAGCGTCGCCCGTGTAGGGGAGACTGAAGAGGAACAGGCTGTCATTGAGCAGCAGCTCCAAGGCCTCGTCGGCACGATGCTGCGCTTGAAGGTGATCGAGGCTGACCGAAAGCGCAACCGGCTCATCCTGTCTGAGAGGCAGGCGAATCGGGAATTGCGTTCGCAGCGTCGAGACACGCTTATCCAAGAGCTCGAGTCGGGCCAGATCAGGCGTGGTCGCGTTAGCAACGTCGCCAGCTTCGGCGTGTTTGTTGACCTCGGCGGCGCTGACGGATTGGTTCACATCTCTGAACTATCCTGGACACGGGTCAAGCATCCCAGTGAGGTTGTGAGGCCCGGGCAGGAAGTTGATGTCTTCGTGATCTCGGTAGACCGTGACACTCGCAAGATTGCTTTGAGCTTGAGAAGGGCCCTTGAAGATCCTTGGGATCGGGTAGACGATGATCATCCGGTGAATTCCATCGTGATGGGTGAAGTCCTCAAGCAGGCGCAGTTCGGAGTCTTCGTCAGGCTTGACGAGGGCATTGAGGGTCTGGTCCACAACGCTGAGATTGCACCGAACGACCGGAGGCTCCTTCAAGAGGGTCAGCGGATTGCGTTCAGGGTCCTCTCCATCGACCGTGAGCGCCGACGCTTGCGTCTTGTCCCAATTCCTGAGGACGAACCGGTCGAGGCCTAGCCGGGGTTCCGCCTCCGGGTTGCACGAAATGAATTGACGACGCGTTTCCTCCGGTTTCGGCCGTTTGGGGGCGTGTCGTTTCGTGCGTTCCGGGCCCGTTTTGTACCGATAACGGTGGTATAGTCTGGCGTGAGGGGGCTTACCCTCAATCGCGGTGAGGAGTTCCGATGAGCGACCGGTTCGACAAGTTCACGGAGCGGGCGAAGAAGGTTCTGGTCCTCGCTCAAGAAGAAGCCCAGCGCTTCAATCACAATTACATCGGGACCGAACACCTGCTCTTAGGGCTCGTCCGTGAGGGCGAGGGCATTGCTGCGAAGGTCTTGTCCAACCTTGGCGTCGAGTTGCAGAAGGTCCGCAGTGCCGTTGAGTTCATTATCGGGCGCGGTGACCGGATGGTTATTGGCGATATCAGCCTAACGCCTCGCGCGAAGAAAGTGATCGAGCTTGCCGTTGAAGAGGCGCGCCGTCTCAATCACAACTACATAGGAACGGAACACCTCCTGCTCGGGCTTGTGCGCGAGGGTGAGGGAATTGCGGCCGGCGTGCTTGAAAGCCTCGGAGTTAATCTCGAGAAGGTTCGCACGCAGGTGATTCAGGTTGTCAGTCAGTCAACGACGACCGCTCCTGCCGAGGGCAAGCAGCAATCTAAGACCCCGACGATCGACCAGATGGGCCAAGACCTCACCGCCCTCGCGCGGGCAGGGAAGATCGACCCGATCATCGGTCGCGACAAGGAAATCGAACGGGTCATCCAGATCCTTTCCCGTCGCAACAAGAACAATCCAGCTCTCATAGGGGAGCCAGGCGTTGGCAAGACCGCGATTGCTGAAGGTCTCGCCCGACGGATTGTTGCCGGTGACGTTCCCGACACGCTCATGAACAAGCGTCTTGTCACGCTCGACATCGGGTCACTTGTGGCGGGAACGAAGTATCGGGGCGAGTTTGAGGAACGTCTCAAGAAGGTCGTTGAAGAGATCAAGCAATCTGGTGATTGCATGCTCTTCATTGACGAATTGCACACCTTGGTGGGGGCTGGTGCGGCTGAGGGTGCAGTGGATGCCGCCAACATCCTGAAGCCTTCCCTGTCCCGCGGTGAGCTTCAGGTGATCGGGGCCACCACCCTTGATGAATATCGCAAGTACATTGAGCGGGACAAGGCGCTAGAGCGTCGCTTCCAGCCGGTTCAGGTTCGCGAGACAACCGTCGAGGAGACCATTGAAATCCTCAAGGGCATTCGCGCCAACTATGAGCAGCACCATCGGGTGACCATTACGGATGATGCCCTCAAGTGCGCCTCGGAGATGGCGGGACGCTACATCAGCGATCGATTTCTCCCTGACAAGGCGATTGACCTCATTGACGAGGCTTCATCCCGCGTTCGCATCCAGCGGGCGACAGCGCCGAATTCCTTGAAGGAAGCCATGCGTGAGCTTGACGCGGTTCTCAAGGAAAAGGAGGCCTCAATCGAGGCCCAGAAGTACGAGGAGGCTGCCGCCCTGCGTGACCGCGAGGCGGAGGTCCGCGAGAAGGTGCAGCGCCTTGAGACAGGTTTCCATAAGCAGGAAGACATCGCCCGCCCGATAGTCGGTGAGGATGACATTGCCCAGGTTGTCTCGATGTGGACCGGTATCCCGGTCATGCGCATCGCCCAGGAGGAATCCGAGCGATTGCTGCAGATGGAAGACAACCTGCACAAGCACATCGTCAGTCAGTACGAGGCGGTTGAGGCGGTTGCCAAGGCAGTCCGTCGCGCCCGTGCCGGGCTCAAGGATCCGAAGCGTCCGATTGGGTCATTCATTTTCCTCGGACCTACCGGTGTTGGAAAGACACTTCTCGCTCGAAAGCTGGCCGAGTTCATGTTCGGTTCAGAAGACGCGATGATCCGCCTTGACATGTCGGAATACATGGAGAGGCACTCGGTTGCCCGCCTTACCGGGGCACCTCCTGGCTACGTCGGCTATGAAGAGGGTGGTCAGCTTACCGAGGCAGTCAGGCGCCGCAGCTACGCAGTCATTTTGCTCGACGAAATCGAGAAGGCCCACCCGGAGGTGTTCAACATTCTTCTCCAGATCATGGAGGATGGGCGCCTCACCGATGCAAAGGGACGTACGGTCGACTTCCGCAACACCATCATCATCATGTCGGGCAACGTTGGTGCGCAGATGATCAAGCGGGAGGCACAGATTGGCTTCCGTACCTTGGGCAACGACGAGCGGAGCGAGCAACAGGCGTATGAGCGGATGCGCGAGAAGGTGCTGGGTGAAGTCAAGAATGTCTTCCGGCCAGAGTTCCTCAACCGTGTCGACATGGTTGTCGTTTTCCGAGCACTGGCGCTCAAGGACGTCCTTCAGATTGTCGAACTTGAGCTGAACCGGGTCCGTAAGCAGCTCAAGGAGCAGTCACTCACGCTGGAGGTCAGCCCGGAGGCAATGGAGTTGCTCGGCACCAAGGGTTACGACCCTGACTTCGGTGCACGTCCATTGCGTCGGGTGATCCAGAACACAATCGAGGACGAGTTGGCGGACCGGCTCCTTCGAGGTGAACTCAAGGGCGGAGGTGCGGTTGCGGTGACGTCTGAGGGGGGTGAGATCAAGGTTCACACCACTCCGACCATTGCCCCGCCAGCTGAACCCGAGCCCGAGTTGGCTGCCGCACCGATCTAGGTTCCACCCAGTAGTCGGTGGCACCGTGTAGCTTTGGGGCCTCGCTTGCGAGGCCCCACTTCGTTTTGCCATGTAGGACGCGGTCAAGGTGTCCGCGCTAGTCAGGGGTAGCGATGGCGCGTCCGAAGACTGTCTATTTGTGTCAGCAATGCGCGCACGAGGCAGCTAAGTGGCTCGGGCAGTGCCCGGCATGCGGTGCGTGGAACACGCTCGTTGAGACGGCACGGGTTGATAGCCCCTCCCCCCGCTCGTCCTCTGGGAGCGCGTCCCGGAGCGGTGGCGGGGCATTCGGAGAGACCTGGGCGACTTTGGCAGGGGACCAAGATGCAGGTTCTAGCCGTCGTGCTTCTGTTCCTGTCAGCCTTGCCGATGTGAATCCCGTCGAGGCTCCACGCCGGACCGGGGGCATCAGCGAGTTCGATCGGGTTTTGGGTGGTGGGATTGTCCCCGGTGCGCTCATGCTTATCGGTGGCGACCCGGGCATTGGCAAGTCAACGCTCTTGCTACAAGTTGCGGCACGTGTCGCCTCGGGTGGGTCGCGGGTCTTGTACGTGTCTGGTGAGGAATCAGCGAGGCAGGTGCGGTTGCGCGCATCGCGGCTCGGCGCCCTCCAACCGAGCCTGTTTGTCCTTGCGGAAACAAACGTTGAGGCGGCATCGGCGGCCATAGCGCGTCTCGATCCGGCGATGGTGGTTGTGGATTCCATTCAAACAATGTGGAGTGATGCGCTTGCGTCGTCACCGGGCAATGTCGCGCAACTTCGAGAGTCCACCCTTCGGCTGATGCAAGTTGCAAAGGCGCGCGATGTGCCGATCTTCCTCATTGGACACGTCACCAAGGAGGGGAATGTTGCCGGCCCGCGCGCCCTAGAGCACATGGTCGACGCGGTCCTCTACTTGGAGGGCGAGCGCTACTACAGCTACCGTCTCTTGCGCGCTGCGAAGAACCGGTTCGGGTCAACAAACGAGGTCGGGGTCTTCGAGATGACGACCGATGGCCTTGCTGAGGTCACCAATCCCTCGGCAGCGTTTCTTGCCGGCCGCGTAGCGAGGCAACCTGGCTCGATCGTTACGGCGCCGGTCGAAGGAACCCGGGCGCTTCTCGTGGATGTCCAGGCCCTCACCGTGCCTGGTGGCATTGGCATCGCAAGACGCACGGCGATTGGCGCAGACTTGAACCGGCTTCAGCTTCTTGTGGCGGTTCTGACACGTCGACTGGGTCTTGGCCTTGGTGCACAGGACATCTATGTCAATGTTGCTGGTGGACTGAAGATTGTTGAACCGGCCGTTGACTTGGCACTCGCATTCGCCCTTGTCTCGAGTTTCCAGGAGATTGCCATTGACGAAGGCACCGTTGTGGTCGGAGAAGTCGGGTTGCAAGGCGAGCTCCGACCAGTAGGGCAGGTTGAGCGTCGCCTCGCAGAAGCCGCCCGCTTGGGATTCACCAGATGTATCCTGCCCGCCGGTGATGTGGACCGGATCACCGGAGTGCGTGCGAAGAGATCAACCGCGCGGTCAGGATCCGCAACCTCCAAGGGTTCGGAGCGCCCCGCAAGTATCGTCTGGGAAGGTATGACCCTCGTCGGAGTTCCCACTGTGGGCGAGGCGGTCCTGGAGGCATTTGGCGCTGGTGCATTGCGCAGATCTCGTGCGTCTAGCCGTCGCGATGATCCTTCTGGTGGCGCGCGAGGTGATGTTCTGGAGCGAGGTAGTCGCATACGTCAGGCTCCGGATGCATTGCCGCATGATGACTCTCAGTTCGAAGACAATGAGGCATGAAAGTGTGTAGCGTTATTGCACGCGCGACTCAGAGCACTTGATGAGGGATGTGATGACTGATCTTGCTGTGGAAGCGGAGGCGTCGGGGCGCATCGGTGTGGTGATCGTTGGGGCGGGTTCCGGAACCCGGCTCGGCGGGGTGGACAAGGCCTTCATGCAGTTGGATGGGCGTGCATTGATCGGTCACGCAGTAGACGCGTTCGAGGGAGTGGACGAGGTAGACGAAATTGTCCTTGTGGTTGGACCGCACCGGATAGCGGAAGCACGGAGACTATCGTCGGAAAGCCGTTGGCGCAAAGTTGTTTCCGTAGTCGCTGGCGGAGATACGAGGCAGCAGTCAGTCGTTGCAGGGATTACTGCACTTGGTGAGTGCACCTTGATTGCGATCCATGATGCTGCCAGACCACTCGTTACGGCCGAGATCATTCGGAGTGGCTTTGCTTCAGCCCGGAGTCATGGAGCGGCGGTGGCTGCGATTCCTGTTCGCGACACTCTAAAGCGAAGCGTGGGCCAGCCTCTACTGGTTGAAAGCACCGTTGACCGCGCTGGCCTCTGGGCGGCGCAAACTCCTCAGGTATTTCGGTCTTCTGTCCTTTCTAAGTCGTACCAATTGATCGGTGATCGCGCTTCGGAATATACCGACGATGCCGGGATTGTTGAAGCTGCAGGGTTTCCGGTGGCGATCTTTCCTGGAAGCGTGGGAAACCTCAAGGTCACACTTCATGATGACCTGCCAGTGGCGACGGCATTGCTTCGTGCTCGGGATTCTGGTCGTGTGTCCCGGGCACGGGAGCGCGAAGTCTCGCAGTTGCGGATTGGTACCGGATACGACATTCATCGCCTTGACTCGGGACGCACATTCGTTCTGGGTGGGGTTGTGATCCCCCACACCACGGGCTTCGTTGGGCATTCGGACGGGGATGTCCTTGCCCATGCAGTTATTGATGCATTACTCGGCGCCGCGGGACTTGGTGACATTGGATCACACTTTCCACCACATGATGAAGCGTTCAGGGACGCGGACAGCATGGAGCTACTTCGCAGAGCGGTACAACTCGCCGCAGCGTCAAATCTTCACCCGCTTCAGCTCGATGCGACTGTTATTTGTGAACGTCCCAGACTTGCGGCGCACCTTCCGGAAATGTGCCAACGCTTGGCCTCGGCGCTTGGGGTTGGGGTGGAGACAGTAAACATAAAGGCAAAGACCAATGAGGGCCTTGACGCAGTAGGTGAGGGACGTGCCGTCGCGGTTCATGCTTTGGTCACGCTTCACTAGTGACCGTGGTTTTGGGGGGGCTGACACGGTCACAGGCACCCACTCGCGGCGGTGGGGGGTACGATAGGTAAGCAGATGCGCCCCTTTTCACGCATTGCAGCCCGTCGCTCATCCCGGCTGCGTGTGAAGCTATAGGGCTGTCTCGCGCTAGCGGGCACCGTAGCGGAGGATTTTGTTCAGTGGGTCGGAACCTCAGGCGATTTCTGCGGACCTTGCGCGAGGACGTGCAAGCGGTCATTGACCGCGATCCGGCAGCACGGAGCAGGGTTGAGGTGATCCTTACGACACCTGGACTTCACGCGATCTGGATCCACCGCGTGTCACACGTGTTGTTTTCTAACGGCGTGCCGATTCTGCCACGTTTGGTTGCCCACCTTGCGAGATTCATCACTGGAATTGAAATCCATCCGGGGGCCCGGATTGGCCGTGGCTTTTTCATTGACCACGGCATGGGTGTCGTAATCGGCGAGACTGCCGAGATTGGAAACAACGTGACCCTATACCAGGGAGTAACCCTCGGCATCTATCACACGTCGAATGTCACCCAACTTCGGGGAACGAAGCGCCACCCAACCTTGCGAGACGGCGTCACCGTTACCGTCGGGGCAAAGATCCTTGGCGCGATTACCGTCGGAGAACACGCGATCGTTGGGGCTGGGTCGGTAGTGACCAAGGATGTTCCACCCCATACGACAGTCGTCGGTGTTCCGGGGCGCGTTGTCGTGGAGCGTGATCCGACCACGGGCTTGGCGCGCCGGGTTGATCGCGCGTCACCGTGGTCGGTAGACCTTCCGGACCCGGTCCTAGAGGTCATCAGATGCCTTCACGAAAAGGTTCTGGAGTTGGACGCCCGCATCTCCGCGCTGGATGGAGGAGCAGAAGCTAAGGACCTTGTCAGGGAGATAGGGG
>BJHB01000048.1:0-12113 GCA_014191415.1 Chloroflexota bacterium | reverse complement strand
GTGCGCGAGTGATCCCGTCCTCCTTCGAGGTTTTGATCGCCTCCGGCGCGGACTACCTCATGTCGCTGGCTTGGGTGCCTTGGGTTCGGAGGTGGTCGGTCGTCGCGGGGAAGGCGGGCGGTGGTGCTGGTGCGATTGGCAGTGGCGCCGGGGAGTTCAGCAATCCCGGGGGGATCGCGGTGGACGGGACCGGCGCGGTGTGGGTGGCTGACTTGGGGAACCACCGGATCCAGCGGTACGGGGCGGGGTGAGGGCGGAGAGCCTCGGCCAGCCTGAGCGGCATGAACGTAATATGCAAGTCATGCCACAGGTGGACGGGAGCACGGAATGTGAACGGCCTGGCGACTCATCCCCATCGTGCGGATCCGGACACCTGATCCGCTTTTCCCATGCCATCGTCATCGGTTCCGATTAGATGGATAAACGGAAACGAAAATCCGTGCAACTCTGGGACTGTCGTTCCGTGGGTGCCCTCAACAATCTGCCGCCGAATCCTGCGCAACCGAAATGCCGTAGGCGTTCTAGGATCGCCGTTCCGGTAACGGTCCCGCGGTTCGTTGATCAACCTCCGCGCTTGCGTTCTTTCTGGCGGGCGCGCCGGGCGAGTGCTTCCTGACGGTTGCGTTCCGACCGTGTCATCGGTCGTCCGTCCGGTCCCTCCGCATGTGTCGACACGGTCCGTTGAATGCCCGTTGTCTCAACATCCACCGGCTTGTTCGTGATCATTCGCGCCATCGACTTCGGCGGCGCGGTGAAGCTGGCGATTGCGGCTGGCAACACCCGTGATGGCGTGACCGGCGCCAAGCCCTGCGATCGGGATTGGTCGTCGGTCTCGGGATCGGCGTCGACGTGTGGTTCGTCCTGAGCCGCTTGGTTCGGTACCGCTTCCATGGAGAATTGGATCCGGAAGGTCGTGGCGACGATGTTCGCCTGGAGGTCCTTCACCAGGGTCTGGAACAGGCGGTACGCCTCTCCCTTGTATTCCGTGAGCGGATCGCGCTGACCGTACGCCCGCAAGCCAATCCCGGCGATGATGTCGTCGATGGCAGTGAGGTGTTCCTGCCACAGGCCGTCGATCACGCGCAGCATCGTGCCTCGGACGGCGTACCCGAACAGGTCCGGGGAGTAGCGGGCCTCCCGAGCGCCATAGAGCTCCTCCGCCCACTCCTGCATGATCTCGGCCATGTCTTCACGGTTGCGCCCGTGCAGTTCATCAGCATCGACTTCGAGTTCTGGGCCGAGGATATTTGCAAAAGCGGCGTGGATTGCCTCGAGATCCCATTCGTCGGGACGTGGTGACTGCGTATGCTGTTCAATGAGGCGGGTCGCAAGGTCGCGCGCCATGAGCAGGATAAGTTCCTTCGGATTCCTTGTGCCGAGGACCTGCCGGCGCTGGGAGTAAATCACCTTGCGTTGCGTATTCATCACGTCGTCGTATTCGACGGTGTGCTTGCGGATGTCGAAGTTGAACCCTTCGACCTTCTGCTGCGCCTGTTCGATGCTTCGACTCACCATGCTGTGTTCGATCGGTGCGTCATCATCGAGGCCGAGACGTTCCATCAACCCGATGATTCGGTCTGACCCGAAGCGGCGCATCAGGTCATCCTCAAGGCTGAGGTAGAACCGTGAGGATCCGGAATCACCCTGCCGACCGGCACGGCCCCGCAGCTGGTTATCGATCCGTCGCGACTCGTGGCGTTCCGTGCCGATGATGTGCAACCCGCCCAGGTCGCGGATGACCTCCGGAGTACCCTCGAGGTCGTCTGCGGTTCCGAGGATGATGTCCGTCCCGCGTCCTGCCATGTTCGTGGCGATGGTGACCGCCCGGTGACGTCCCGCCAGTGCAATGATCGAAGCTTCGGTTTCGTGGTACTTGGCATTGAGGACCTGATGGACAATGCCTCGCTCACGGAGGCGTCGGGACAAGTCTTCCGATTTCTCAACCGACGTTGTCCCCACAAGGACCGGCCGTCCGATCTCATGCATCTCCTCGATCTCCTCGAGGATTGCCGAGTACTTGCCGGTCGCACTGCGGAAGATGAGGTCCGGCGAATCCTGGCGGACCATCGGCCGGTTTGTCGGGATCGGGATGACCTCGAGGTTGTAGATCTTGCGGAATTCCTCGGCCTCGGTCGTTGCCGTACCGGTCATCCCGGAGAGTTTCCGGTAAAGCCGGAAATAGTTCTGGAAGGTGATTGTCGCCAGGGTCAGGTTTTCGCGCCGGATGGCAACACCTTCCTTGGCCTCGATCGCCTGGTGCAGACCTTCGGAGTACCGTCGACCAGGCATGAGCCGCCCGGTGAACTCGTCAACGATGACAATCTCGGATTGAGGATGGTGTTGTCCGGACGTCAGGACCTGCCCCTGATGCAACAGGACGTAGTCGCGATCACGACGGAAGATGACCCCTGCGCGCAGGGCTTGTTCCAGATAGTGGACGAGGGTGTAGTTCTCTTCGGCGTACAGGTTGGAGACACCGGCAAGGCGCTCGACCCGGTCGATGCCTTCCTCGGTGATCATGACCGACCGTGCCTTGAGGTCGATGGTGAAGTCGCGTTCCTCGCGAAGTTGGGTCACGATGCTTGCGAATTTTGCGTACGTGTCCGGCGGTTCATCGGCGGGTCCGGAAATGATGAGAGGCGTCCGCGCTTCATCAATAAGAATGTTATCAACTTCATCGACAATCGCATAGTGCAAGTCGCGCTGCACCATCTGCCCAAGGTCGTAGACCATGTTGTCACGGAGGTAGTCGAAGCCGAACTCGTGATTGGTCCCATAGGTAATGTCGGCGTGGTACGCATCCCGGCGTGACACGGGTTCCCAATGCATCAACCGGTCATCACCGCGCGGGGTAGGGTCGGTGTAATGCGGGCTGTAGATGCCGGCGAACTCGTGGCAGATGACCCCTGTGGTCATGCCGAGCCGGTGATAGACAGGCCCCATCCATCCGCCACCGACCCGCGAAAGGTAGTCATTGGGGGTGATGAGGTGACACCCGTTGCCGACGAGTGCATTGAGATAGAGGGGTAGCGAGGCCACGAAGGTCTTGCCCTCGCCGGTCCGCATCTCGGCTATCTGCCCGCGGTGCAGGACGATCCCCCCGATGAGCTGCACGTCGTAGTGACGCATGCCTATGACGCGCCGGGCCGCTTCGCGGACCGCAGCAAAGGCCTCGGGCAGCAGGTCGTCCAACGTTTCGACAGCCGCTGGTGGCGCAGGCGGGGCGCCAGAACCTTGGGCGTTGCTATCACCGTCATGACGAACGCCAGTCACGCCGAGGCGCTTGCGGAACTCGGAGGTCTTTTCCCTCAGCTGATCATCGGTCAGGGCCGTGAAGCTTGGCTCGAGGGCATTGATGCGTGCGACGAGCGGTTGGATGCGGCGAACGTTGGTGTCGTTCCCGATACCCATGAGTCTCTTGATGAACGCAACCATGGACGGCCTCTTGTATCCGGTGGTTCTGCGCCATCCGCGATCAAGGCACCCGCGCGCGGGCGGGAAACGGTGCGAATGGTGCGGAACTTCGCAAATCATCAGGTCCGACGGACCGGCGAATGCGTCTGTTGGTGACTGCAAAGTGTACCGCCCGACACCTGCGAGGTACTGACGCGCGGGTTGCCGTGCCGTGACGGTCAGTTGACTGTCGGGCGTTCCGGCAAGTCTGGCAACGTCCCGTCATCCGCACGTTCCCAGGCTTCCTGGGTCAGGGCCCAGAGTGACCCTGCCACGACACCATGTCCCCCTAGGATGACCGGCACATGCGCTTCAATCGCGGCGCGTGTGAAGTCCCTGGCAACCTCGTTTGCAATCGTGTCAACATCGCCGAGGTCGGACGCAAACCGGTCGGCGGGCGTGAGGTTCAGTCCCAGATGTTGGAAAAGCACTCGCGAGTCGAAGAAGACGGCATCGGCAAGGTCACCGATGATCCTGAAAAACTGGCGAGGCCCGACCTGTTGGTAGAGGTGGCCAATCAGTGACCGGACCTCACCGGCGGTGTCTCTCCCGAAGGCCACCATGCCTCGCTCCTCGACGAAGAGGCGCTTGGCTCCGGGAATGTCAGTCATTGCCTTTCCCCAGATCGAGGTATTCACCCGGCCGATCAGCGACAGGTGAGCCTTCTGGCTGATCAGGAACGGCATGGTCGCTCCGAAGCGTTCCCGGGGCAGGTTGGCCCCGTTGAGGAACTCTTTCACGTGCTTCCGTTGACCGCGGTGCAGGGCGAGGATGGTCAGGTCGGCAGGCGTATCGAGATCAAAGATCGTGCCGATCGCCGGGTCGATGATCTGGGGTGTCAGGCCAGCCTGCCTGGCCAACAGGGAGGGGACCGCATTGTCGTGCGCTTCCGGCAGGGCAATCCTGTGCAGAGCGGAACCCGGAACGATCCCGAACCAGTCGGCAGACCAAAGGTTGTTCGCGATCACGGTCGATGATCCGCCGAGGAGTCGGACGCAGACCTCCCGCAAAGTGCCCGCCTCGATCAACGGGGCGGCGGCGCCACTGAAGTACAAGGGGAAGCGTACTTCCGGCCGGTCAACGATTGCCCGCAGTCTGCCACCGAAGTGAAAGGGTTCGCCCGGAGGATCTGTGATAACCGTCACGCGTGGGTCGTGGTTGAACGCTTCTTTCAGGAGCGGTGCGTCTGTCGCCAGGAAGACATGGCCAACAAGTGGTTCCTCGAGGCCAAGTTCGATCAGGTCCCTGGCAGCGGCGTGCTGTGCGCCGGCAACGAGACGTTCGGCTGGAGTCCCTCCGCCCTGGCCGGCGAACACGATGAGCGTTACTTGGTCGTCCACGTGCGGTGAGACTGTCCTTCCGGCACCGAAGATTGTAGATGCCGGGGTCCTGGGGCGGGCGGGTCCGACCGCACGCCGATCAGGAATATGGTGACGTGTATCGCTGTTCCAAGTCGCTGAACCGTGTCAGGCGTGGCGAGAAGAAGAGTTCGATGTCACCAGTGGGGCCATTCCGGTGCTTGGCGACGATCACTTCGGCGACGTTCTTGGGTGCCGTCTCCTTGTCGTACATCTCGGCCCGGTAAATGAACATCACCACGTCCGCATCCTGTTCGATAGAGCCGCTATCCCGCAGGTCCGAGAGTTGGGGCTTGTTCCCTGGACGGCTCTCAACCGCTCTCGAGAGCTGTGACAGGGCGAGGACCGGAACGTTGAGTTCGCGTGCAAGCCCCTTGAGTGCCCGGCTGATCTCAGAGACTTCCTGCACGCGGTTGTCGGATGCACGCCCTTGCATGAGTTGCAGGTAGTCGACCACGATGAAGCCAATGTCGTGCTCGGCCTGCATCCTGCGCGCCTTGGTACGCAGTTCCATGACCGAAATGCCGGGCGTGTCGTCGATGTAGATCGGCATGTCGGCGAGGACGCTCATTGCCTCGGCGACCTTCGCCCACTCACCTTCCTCGATGTTGCCGGTGCGCAGGCGATGGGAGTCCAGTCCCGTGTGGGCGCACAACAGTCGCAGCACCAACTGGTCGCGCGACATCTCCAAGGAGAAGATGCCCGTACCGACCTTGTTGCGCTGGGCGGCATTGCTCGCGATGTTCAATGCGAGCGAGGTCTTGCCGACCCCGGGGCGCGCCGCAAGGATGATGAGGTCCGACTTTTGCAAGCCACCGGTTAGCGCGTCCAGGCGGGTGAATCCCGTGGGCACGCCGATTGGCTGCCCTCGACGCTGGTGGATTTCGTCAAGTTGGGTGAAATAGTCCTGCATGAAGTCGGACATGGCGATGTAATCGCGTGTGCCACGCCGTTGCGTCAGGTTGAACAGGACTTGTTCGGCCTTGTCTACCGCAAGTTCGGCGTCATGCTGGGTGTCGTAGGCGAGTTGGGCGATCTGTCCGCCTGCTGAAATCAGGCGTCGCAGGACCGCATTCCGCTCAACGATGTGCCCGTAGTATTCGACGTTGACCGCCGTCGGCACCATGTTGATCAGGCTGGTGATGTATCCCGGACCCCCGACGTTCGCGAGTTCGCCCCGCCGTTCGAGTTCGTCACAGACAAGGACGAAGTCCGCTGGCTCCTTGCGTTCGTACAGGTTCCGCGCCACCTGATAGATCTGGCGGTGGGCAACCCGGTAGAAGTCATCGGGTTGGAGGAAACCAGCAACGCGCACGATTGCATCGCGGTCGATCAGGATGCTGCCGAGAACTGATTGCTCGGCTTCGGAGTTCTGCGGCGGCAGGCGTTCATCAGCCATTACTGGCGGAACGCACCCCGGTCACCCAGGTTGCGGCAATCTACACAAACCATTGCGGGCGGCAGAACCGTCACCGGCATCCCCGCCCGAGTGTGCGTGTGCCTGTCATGCCTCGGTGGCGACGACCTCAACCTTGAGGGAGGCCTGAACCTGACCGGCAAGCTTGATTGATGCACTGTGATCACCGACAGTTCGGACCGTTCCGTCAAGCTCGACATTGCGTCGATCAATCTCGATCGCATGTTGTGCCTTCAGGGCCGCGACGACGTCAGCGGTGGTGACAGTTCCGAAGAGCTTTCCACCTTCGCCCGCTCGTGCGTCAACCGTGACCGACAACGTGCCGATTCGCTCGGCGAGGGTCATCGCCTCGGCGTGCCGGCGATCATCTTCCTTCTTGCGCTGGACTTTCAGGGAGTCAATGCGCTTGAGCTGCGAGGGGGTTGCCTCGACGACCATCGCCTGACGGAGCAGGAAGTTGCGGGCATACCCGGCAGAGACTTCCTTGACATCCCCGACGCGTCCGAGGTTATCGACATCTTTGAGCAAAATGACCTTCATAGTTAGTAACCATTGTACCAATCCCCGGACGGGCTTTCGGACATGATGCCCAGTCTTGGGCAAATGCGCTAGTTCAGCGCGCCAAGCGGGTTTATGTAGCTCCCGTTGCGCAGGATCTCAAAGTGAAGATGGGGGCCGGTTGAGTTGCCGGTACTCCCCATTCGGGCGATCACCTGTCCCTTCGACACATTCTGTCCAACTTGGACAAGGAATGCCGAGAGGTGGTTGTAGGTGGTGGTGATCCCGTTGCCGTGGTTCACGATAATCCGGTTGCCGTACCCCTGACGGTCCCATCCCGCGTAGACGATCCGGCCGGCGTCTGAGGCTCCAATAGGGGTGCCGAACGGGGCTGCGATGTCAATGCCAGGGTGCCACCCGGAATAGTAGGTCGTGATCGATCCGCGTGTCGGCCACTGAAGACGCCCGGTAGCGATTTGCGGTGGTGATGGAGCGGGTGCTGGCGCCGGCCTGGCAGGTTGGGGTGCAGGTGGCGCTGGTCTGGCTGGTGCGGGTGCCGCCGGACGCGCGGGCGCAGCGGCTGCGCGCGGCGGGTCCGGGCGGACGGCGATTGGAAGTTCGCCTCCCGGGATGATGATCCACTTGTCGATGACAAGCGGCTCACCAGGCTTCAGTCCGTTGAAGTCCACGATCGATGCCGGTTCGGCGCGATACCTCTGGGCAATCGTGTCGAGTGTGTCGTTCGCCTTCACCTGATGCGCAACGCCGGGCACGGGTGGGATGCGCAATTCCTGACCAGGACGGACTACATCCTCCTCGTCGAGTCCGTTCGACCACAGGACGCTATACATCCCGACGTTGAACCGCGCGCCGATGTCCCAGGCGGTGTCATTGGCTTGGACGATGTACGTCAGGATTTCGGCGGGGGGCGCGATTGGCGCGGTGGAGGCGTTCAGGGTGGTGGAGAGGGTTGGACGCAGAAGGCTGTCACGGGCTTCGATCAGCGACACACGCGGCCCGAGAAGGAGGCGCGTCTGCATCGGCAGGTTTGCCGGATCGGTTCCGATCAGTCCCTCGAGACTATCCGTTGGACGGCGGAAGCCACCCGCGCTGATAACCCCCAGGATCACCAGTGCAACAAACCCGTGGACGATCAGTCGTCCGGACGGCAACCCTCCGAGGAAGTCCCCAATTGTTCCGTGGGGTTCGGCTGCCCGGGTGGGGCGAGTCCCCGACCATGCGTCCTGCACGTCGGACCCTGGCCAGGTCGGCGTCGTCCGACCACGCCAGAAGGCGAAACCTGCCAACATGCCTCGGCGACGCGCCGACTGCCTCGGCGATGACCATAGGGCCTCGCGGGCATCGCGCTCACCGGTTGGGAAGCCCATCGGGGGTCGCTCGTCAGGGTTGTAGGGTGGGGTTCCTGCCACGATAGATATCCGCTGTGCTGCCACTCACGGTCACACCACAATGAGAGCAGAGTCAGAGAGGCAGTGCATTTGCTCACTGCATTTCGGGCTACCGTAGCACCGCGAACACCAAAGCGGCGAATGAGTTGCGCCGCAAGTCCGCATTTGGCCAGCCCGACTGGGAAGTATGAGAGACCCGTTCGAACGCGGGAGCATGGTGGGCGCTCAGGGCGCTGCGACGCGCGGGGTGAAGTAGACGAGCGCCCCGAGGGCGGCGAGGGAGCCAAGTGCGGAACACAGCAGACCAACATCACTCAGGATGTCGACGCTGCCCGTCCGAACTCCAAGGATGATCGGGGCGATCGTTCCCGAGGAAGCCCCGGCGCAGATACCGACGAGGATTTCCCCGAACATGTCGTACCCGCGTTCCTTGCCCAGAATGTAATGGGCAATCACGCCGAATACGGTCCCGATCACGATCCATGAGTACACAAGCATGACCCGGGAACCTCCTTGGGCAGTGTGGCGAATGAGCGACGGGATGCGGGACCCACTTTCGTGTGCCCCGCATCCCAACTGCGGTCCGGTAAGGGACTAGTCCTTCGGACGGCTGTCCTTGAACTGGTCGTAGATGGCCTTCGCGGTCTCGTCCATGATCTTCCCGACACGCGGTACCCAGTCCGCCGCCTTCTCCTTGTTGTTGGTGAGGGCGTCCAGCTCCTGGCTGTACGTGCTGTCCAGCTTGGGATGCTGCAGGAACAGATGGTCCGGCGACTCCTGGGAGCGCTTCGGGTCGATTGCCCCGGTGAGGACCTTGTTGAGGTCCTCGAGGGACTGCCCGGAGGCCTTGGCGAGTGCCTTGGTGAAGGCATCAAGCGACTTGCGCGGGGTCGGCGGGGTGAAGGTCATTTCGGCGTACTTGGTCGTTGCCTCTTCACTGGAAAGGAGGCGCATGACCTGCCAGGCGGAGTCCTTGTTCTTGGCCCAGCGTCCCATGATCCAGAAGTCGTTGAAGTTGATGTTCTTGTTTGACTTGGCGGTGGGAAGTGCCGCGAACCCGAACTTGAAGTCCTTGATCGCCGACGACGTCCAGTACAGCCAGCCACCATCCAGTGCCATTGCAATCTTTCCGGTCTGGAAAGGGTTGCCGAGCTGTCCAAGTGACTTGGCCGTTGCCGGATCCGGCATGACCTTGTGCTTGTAGATCAGGTCCTGGAGGAACGTGTGCGCCTGGAGCACCGGCTCGCTGTTGAAGTTCGTCTTCGGCGCAATGAAGTCGGTGTAGTGCTCCTTGGTCCAGGAATCGCCACCCCAAAGGAAGGGAAGGCTGGTCATCTTGGCCCAGAGGTCGAGGCTCATGCCGAAGGTGCCGTTCGGGGATCCCGGATCCTTGGTCAGCTTCGTCGCATACTCGAGCGCCTTGTCCATGGTCCAGGACGCGTCATTCCAGTCGACAGGCGGTGGCTTGAGGCCGGCCTTGTCGAGAAGATCCTTGTTGTAGAGCAGCACCGAACCGAAGGTCGAGAGCTGTGACACGCCGTAGTACTTGTTGTTGATCTTGTAGCGGTCCATCAGGCCGGGCTGGAAGTAGGCATTGACGTCCCACTTGTCCGCGGTGATGTAAGAGGTCAGGTCCTGGGGAAGCTTCCGCCACCAGTAGTCGTAGTAATTGCCACCGAAGCCCCAGATCTCGAGCGTCTCGTTGGCGGCGGCCATCGAGTTGATCTTCGGGATGTACTGATCGGAGGGCACCACGATGCGCTCGACCTTGATCTTGGGAAGCTTTTCCTTGAGCATCGGCTCAAAGACCTTCTCCTGACCGCCGTTCTCTTCCTTGCCGGACCGGACAAGCCAGTTGACCTGACCCGTGCCTCCACCCGATGTGCCACCGGCGGCTGGAGCAGCGGCGCCACCCCCACCGACTTCGCTGCCGCAAGCTGCGAGGACGCCACCTGCGATGGCCGCGCCTGCGCCGAACAGTACGTGACGCCTAGACGTCTGGGACATGTGTTTCCTCCTGAATAGTGCCGAGTGCGGTTCATCTAGGCTTCGCTATTTGTAGCGATGCCATTCTATCCGCTCGATTGCGTTCCCCCGTTACGGGCTCCGGGTCTGGCCAGACCCGCGCAGTGCCGATACGGTCCTCCTTGCCGCGCTTCGCAGAGGCGTTTGCCTCGAATTCCTCAAGACCATCCTGCGCCTAACCCTTCACTCCAGTCACCACGATGCCCTGGATGAAGTACCGCTGAAGCGTGAAGAAGAGCACTACCAATGGAATGATGTTGACCAGCGAAGCTGCCATGAGAAGGTGGAATGGCGTTCCGCCGTAGACCGCCTGGAATGACGAAAGCGAAAGGGCCGCGGTTCGCAGGCTGGGACTGTTGATGTAGATCAGGGGCCTGAAGAAGTCATTCCAGTTGTAGGTGAATGACCCTATCAGGACAACCGCCAAGGCCGGGCGGATTTGCGGAAGGAGCACGTCCCAGAGGATCCGCATTGGCCCAGCGCCGTCAATCTGGGCCGACTGATCCATCTCTATCGGGATTGTCGTGAAGAACTGGCGCAGCAGGAAGATGTTGTAGGCACTTCCGAACCACGCTGGCAGGATGAGTGGCCAGAATGTGTTGGACATCCCCAGACGCGAGAACCCGAGATATTCCGGGACCAGGCGCACGATCTGGGGAACCATCAACGTCGACAGGACCAATCCGAACAGGAGGTTCTTGCCCGGAGCACGGAACCGTGCGAACCCGTAGGCCACGAGGACCGCCGAGACGACGTCCCCGGCCATCGAGAGGACGGCGACGACCATCGTGTTCGTGTAGGCCGTCTGCCACTTCATGAACCTCAGGGCTTCGCCGAAGTTCTCCCATTGCGGAACGTATTGGATCCCTGGGAACCATTTCATGGGGAGCAGGAAGGACGCACCTTGGGTCTTGAGAGACGTCACGATCATGAAATAGACAGGGAAGAGCAAGAGAAATGACCCGAAGGTGACCAATGCGGTCAGCGATCCAATCCAGATCCCTTCCCGCACGTTCCGGCGCTGGAAAAAGGGCATCTCCTGTCCCAGTGACCGTGCCGTGGGCACCACCGTCTTCTTCTCCGTTGGGGAAATCGCAACCGTCATGGCATTGCTCTCCGTGCGTGACCTGTCATTCGGCGATTACCGCACAACGGCTTCATAGAAAACCCAGTGACGTTGCAATCTGAACGCCATTGCTGTGAACGCGAGCATGATGACGAATAGGACCCATGCTAGTGCATCGGCATATCCCATGTTGGAAATATACGTGAATGCGTTCTGGTAGATCATGAACACCATGAAGTAGGTCGCGTAGTTCGGCCCCCCTTGCGTGATCACGAACGCGTTGGTGAACACTTGGAATGACGAGATGATCGCCAGGATGCCATTGAAGAAAATGACCGGGGAGATGCTTGGCAAGGTGATGTGCCAGATCTGGCGGAACTTGCTGGCCCCGTCAAGCTGTGCCGATTCATACAACTGCGTCGGTACACCCTGGATTGAGGCAAGGTAGATCAGCATCGGACCGCCGAACTGCCAGAGGCTCATGATCACGAAGGTCGGGACCGCCCATTGAGGATCGCTCAACCACTTGGGCAGCATGGACGAGGGCACCCCGAGGTCGTAGAGGAGGCCGTTCACCAATCCGAACTGCGGTTGGAAGATCCAGTTCCACATCAGCGCCACCGGCACTCCGGTCACGATACTCGGCAGGTAGTAGATCGTTCGCCAAGCCGCCATTCCCGGCAGCTTCTCGTTCAGGATCAGCGCCAGAAAGGTGGCGAACCCGACGCTAAGCGGCACCGAAAGGACGGTGTAATAAGTGGTGACTTGCAGGGATTTCCAGAACAGGCGGTCCCTGAACATCACGTCATAGTTCAGCAGGCCGACCCACGTCGGTGGCCAATTGACCGGATCGTTGTGCGTCAGGCGCAGGTAGGCGGACGCGATGG
>BJHB01000047.1:0-12125 GCA_014191415.1 Chloroflexota bacterium | reverse complement strand
CTGCATGAACCTGGCCGACCGCATTGAATGCCCGGTCTTGCTGCAGGTCGGACTGACGGACGTCATCTGCCAGCCAAGCACGATCTACGCGGTCTACAACCACCTCAGGGTGGCGACCCGCCACGCGAATGTCTATCCATACAACGGCCACGAGGGCAACCCCGCGCACACGTACACCAAACTGGCGTGGGCGCGGAAGCACGTCTTCGGCGCGTAAGCGGGTCTGTGTGGGCGGTGCAGTCCACGGCGTGGAGGTCGTTGGGCCCGCGCCCCGCTAGTACCTGATGTTCATGAGTGTGGCCGCCGCGAGCGCGAGGCCAAGTCCCGTTCCGTGGCGGAGGGTGAGGCGCTCCCGGAAGAAGAACCATCCTCCCAGGGTGGTGCACAGGAGACCGCCCGCCGCCGCTAACGGGAAGGCAACCACGCCCGGCACGGTCGCCAGGGCTGGGAGGAATGCACTGAGTTGGCCGAGGTTCACCATCCCGGTGACTGCTCCCAGTGCGAGCGACCGGATCCGTCCCGACGTTGAGTACCGGCCTTCGCCTCTCGGTTGCCACTTCCAGGTTGCGAGCGAGAAGATCGTTGCCGTCACGTAGGCGCTCGCCACGTAGAGGGGGCGTTCAGCTGGCCGGCCAATCTCGGCAAAGACCTTTGCAGCCAGCAGTCCCGCGCCAGTGACAAGGAGCGTGACGATCACGATCAGTGCGACCCGTCCTCGCGATGGGGCATTCACGACCGTTCCCGTCAGAAGGGCGTTCGGGTTCACTCCACTCAGGAGAGGCAGGGCAATCGTCGCCATCATCAACCCTGAGATCTGCATGGCCGTGACCGGTTCATTCCAGATGAACAGCGACGCGATCACCGGGACGGCAATTGCGAGACGCAGGACACTTGTCGCCACCGCGATTCCGCCGAGGCCAATCAGCGCGTGCATCAACAGGAACGTCAGTTGATATTGGGCACCGTTCACCGCCCCACCCACGATGGCCGCAGGTGTCCAGGTCCATGCAACCGGGCCGTCGGAGGTGATCAGGATTGCTCCCCCGATCAGGGCACCCGTCGCGTAGTTCATCGTGCCGACGGTGGCGTAATCGAACCGGGCACTCCGCGCGAACCGCACAAGGAGGGTGAACGCGGCGTTTCCAACGAGGTGCAGCACCAGAAAGAGCATTTGACGGGGCAGCATACCGGCAGGTTTGTTGCGACCATCGGTCCGCGCGGGGCGGGATGCCCTACCATGCCGTCAACATGGAACTCAACCTTGAAGCCGACGCCTTCCCGTATCCGTCTCGTCGCCAGCCGGTGATCGCCCGCCGGGGCGTGGTTGCGACCAGTGAACCCCTCGCCGCCCAGGCGGGCCTGCAGATGTTGCAGCGTGGTGGCAATGCCGTCGATGCGGCCCTGGCCACCGCAATCGCACTGACTGTCATCGAACCGACGTCAAACGGCATCGGAAGTGACGCGTTCGCCCTTGTCTGGGATGGCGCGAAGATGCACGGTCTTAACGCATCCGGCCGGAGTCCCGCTTCCCACACTCCCGCATTCTTTGCGTCGAAGGGCCTGGATCAAGTTCCGGCAAATGGTTGGTTGCCGGTCACGGTCCCTGGTGCACCGGCGGCGTGGAGGGACTTGCATGCCAAGTTCGGGCGCCTCCCCTTTGAGGTGCTCTTTGAACCGGCGATTTCGTACGCTGCCGACGGGTTTCCAGTTGGTCCGGTGACCGCATCCGGGTGGCGTCGCACCCAGATGCGCGCCCCGGAAGTCTGGCACGGTCAGGAGTTCCGGGGCTGGTACGACACATTCGCGCCGGGCGGACGCATGGTCTCGGCGGGAGACATGTGGGCCTTCCCCGATCATGCGGCGACGCTGCGCGAAATTGCGAGTACCGGTGCCGAATCGTTCTACCGTGGACGACTTGCGCGTGAAATCGCGGCGTTCGCTTCGGTGACCGGTGGAACCATCACGGAAGCGGATCTCGCCGCACATTCAAGTACGTGGGTCGATCCGATCGTGACCGACTACCGTGGCTATGGTGTCTGGGAAATCCCGCCCAACGGTCAGGGGATTGCCTGCCTGATGGCGCTCAATATTCTCGAAGGCACCGACCTTGCCAGCCATGCCCGAGAGTCGGTCGAGAGTTACCACCTCCAAATTGAGGCCATGAAACTGGCGTTCGCCGATGCCCGCCGCTTCGTGGCCGATCAGGATCACGTTGATGTGCCTGTCACGGGGATGCTTGACAAGGACTACGCTGCACGGCGCCGTGCGCTCATGGATGACAAGGCTGGCCTGCACCCCCATGGTGAGCCAGTGCGCGGTGGCACGGTCTATCTCTGCGCGACCGATGCAGACGGCATGATGATCAGCATGATCCAGTCGAACTTCGCCGGCTTTGGCAGTGGCGTTGTCGTACCGGGTACCGGGATTGCGCTTCAAAACCGTGGGAGTGGTTTCACGCTTCAGGAGGGCCATCCAAACCAGGTTGCCCCGGGAAAGCGTCCGTTTCATACCATCATCCCGGCCTTCCTGACAGAGGGACGGGATGTCCCCGTCGGGCCCTTCGGTGTCATGGGCGGGCACATGCAGCCTCAGGGTCACACCCAGATGGTCGTCAACCAGGTTGATTACGGCCTTAACCCGCAATCTGCGCTTGATGCTCCCCGTTGGCAGTGGATGCGCGGCCGTGCGGTCACCGTCGAGAATGGCGTCTCGGATCACATCGTCCAGGGACTGCGCCGCCGGGGACACGAAGTGACCATCGTTCCCGATGCGGGAACGTTCGGCAAGGGACAGATCATCCGTCGCTTGCCCAACGGTGCATATGTGGCCGGATCCGAACCCCGCGCCGATGGATGCGCCGTCGGGTATTGATGAACCTGTAATCGGAGGGCGGGATCAGGCTGTGACCCTCCGGTTCCGGGCCATCCGCGTGATAGCGGGCGAGTTCCCGAGCAAGTAATTTGGGATGACCCTGACCGGGCAGTCGCGTACGCTTTCACCCGGATGCCGGGAGGCATGGTCATCATTCCGGACATATGAGAGGCCACGATGAAGGTCACCGAGTTCCTGAGTTCCGAACGCCAGACGCTTGAGGCGGGCATGGCAACGACCCGTGCCGAAGCTCCCGATGACTACACTGGGACAGTCCGCGTCTGGCCACATGTTTGCTGCCGGGAGTTTCTCGACTGGCTAGGCGACGGGTCGGACATCCCGCACGATGAGTTCCCGGCAATCCTGAGACGAATTGCCGGACACAACGAGGTCCATGACCGTGGCGGGTTCACGCCCAGCTTTGCGGCCGACCTGCTTGCGCGTTGGCAGGAACAGCATCGCCATGAATGAGTCGCCATCTCCCAAGTAGGTGCTGCGATGATGCAAGTGGTGTTCAGAACTGTTGCGGTGGCCGTCACCGACGCGATCAAAACCCACTCCCCTCCCAGTTAGCATGAGGAACGGTGGCCACTAGTGTGATCACGAAAGAGGATTGCGATGAAGATTGTTGCAGCGGGCGCCACTGGGTTCATTGGTCGGGCACTTGTTCCTGCACTGACCCGCGCTGGGCACGAGGTCGTGATCCTCTCGCGCCGTCCGGGCGCCTCTGGCCTGACATCCGCGGGGGCACGCGAGGTCGAGTGGGATGGGCGCTCGCTCGCTCGTTCTTGGGTGGGCGAGATTGATGGGGCGCAATCCGTCATCAACCTGGCCGGGGTCAACATCGGTGGCGGCCTGTGGACGACCTCTCGCCGGCGAGCGATCATTGATAGCCGGACCGCATCGACCGGGGCACTTGTCAAGGCAATCGAGGGTCTCCCTGCCGACCGTCGCCCGGAGTCGCTCATCAATGCCTCCGGTATCGGCTATTACGGTGACCGAGGCGACGAAATCCTGCCCGACGATGCCCGACCTGGCACCGGGTTCATGGCAGACACCTGCGTTGAGTGGGAGAAGTCGGCCCTTGAGGCCGAGAAACTTGGGGTGCGGACTGTCCTGATGCGGACCGCCGTCGTCTTCGGGAAGGGTGCCTTGCAGGTATTCCTCATCGCACTCCCGTTCCGGTTGTTTGCCGGCGGCCCGCTTGGCGATGGCAAGTTCTGGTTCCCATGGATTCACATCGACGACATCGTTGGCATGTACCAGTGGGCCCTGGAAAACCGGGAGGTCCGCGGGCCAGTCAACTGCACCGCTCCAGACGTGCGCCGCCAACGAGATTTTGCCAGCGAGATGGGCCGTGCCCTTGGACGTCCTTCCTGGTTCCCCACACCGGCGTTTGCCTTGCGACTCGCACTTGGAGATTTCTCGAATCTCGTGCTGCATGGGCAACGGGCCGAACCGCGCGTGGCCCAGTCCCATGGGTACGCGTACCGCTTTCCTACCTTGCAAACGGGACTGGCCGACGTTCTCGGCTAGTCCCGAGCGGAGACCCCACCGACAGCGCCTCTTGGGCTACGTCGGAAACGAGTAGGTGACTCCCGTTAGGGTCTCTGAAACTCCCCAGAGGCGCTTGGCGGTCTCGTGATCGTGGGATGCTGGACTTGACCGGAGGATTTCCGGCAGTCCCCGGAGCTGGTTCATGCGGGTTCCCCCGACATAGCCGCCACCACGTACGTCACCCGTCGCGGCCATGACCGTGGCGAGTGCCCCAACGGCGGCTGGTTGCGCGACCAACGCGTTCATGGCCCGCATCATCAACGCCTGCAGCAGTGAGCCTCGCATCTTCGGCCCAACGTGCTGGAGGTTTGTGGACGAGTAGCCTGGATGGCACCCGATGGCGATCGCCGTGGACGATGATTTCCTGAAACGTCGTTCAAGTTCGTAGGTGAAGAGCAAATTGGCTAACTTGGACATCGAATACTGGTGACCTTGGTCGTACTTGCTCGGCCGCGGGATCGCGCCGAAGTCGATGCGCCCCTGACGGTGCAGGAGTGAACTGACGGTCACGACGCGTCCGCCATTGGCGTGATCAAGCAAGGGCAGGACGCGACCAGTGAACGCGAAGTGTCCGAGGTGATTCGTGCCGAACTGCAGTTCGAACCCGTCAACCGTGGTGCGTTCGGGAACGGCCATGACGCCTGCGTTATTGACGAGCACGTCAATGTGTTGATGGGAGTTCGCCAACTCATTCGAAGCGCGTTCGATTGAACCGAGTGACGCAAGGTCGAGAACCAATCCATCGACCTTGGCACCCGGAACCATGGCACGTAGCGAGGTCAAAGCGCCCTCCATGCGTCCCTCATCCCGGCAGGCCATGACAACGTGCGCGCCTCGGCCGGCAAGCATTCGGGATGCCTCGAAGCCAATGCCACTGTTGGCCCCGGTGATCACGACGACCTTGCCGTCCATCCGGGGAACGTCATTCTCGGTGAACACTCGCGTCGATCTCCCTCCGGGCCGCACGCGGCTCACCGAAACAGTACTGGCTACGCCGGGTGACCCCCGGCTAGGGCGCCCCAAGGGTGTCAAGGAATGCCACAGTCGCATCAACCACCTGGCGTTGCTGCTCCGGGCGGGAGATGGTCGGTATGCCGTCGTTCGCCTGGAAGCGGTACGACCCGAACTGGTTGTGGTTACCACCTTCGATGGCGATGTACCGCGTCGAGACTGGCAACAGCAGGCGCCCCGCGATGATCTTCGCCGGGGTCACGTTTCCGTCAAGGGTCCCCGAGATGGAAAGCACCTGAGTAGTGGCCGTCGCGAGAGAATGGTCGGCGTCGGTGTAGGCGGCCCACAGGATCAATCCGGATACCTGGTCCGGGTTGGCCCGGGCGTACCACGATGCGGCCACGCCGCCTAGTGAGTGCCCCCCGATCGCCCATCGCCTGATCTCGGGAAACGCGGCGAAGACCGGTGAGGCCGCATCGACGTCAAAGAACGCGAGCCGAAGTGTGACTGGCACGATGATCACCGGGTGCCCTGCCCCGGCAATCGCGCGGGCGAGGGGCGCATAGGCGATTGGGTCTACCCCACCGCCGGGATAGAAGACCAACCCTGTCGGCGTACCGGGTGGCCCCAGACGGGTGCTTCCCGGGGGGCGGGGCAATGGCCGGAAGACCAGCCAGCGAGACGCGTCAACCTGCACCATCGCGTCGGTGGCCATCGCCTCGGTCGCATCGGGCAAGGCTGCGCCTGTGTAAAGCGCGAGGCCCGGAACTCCGATGAAGGCTATAAGGAGCAATGATACGGTGACGTAAACCAGTCGGCGTCGCCAAGGAAATGTACGCATGTGACGGGGCGTTCAGGGAGTTCCGGCAACCGGCACTTTTCCGGCGAGCTGCCACGATTGTAATCTTCCGGTGTTTGCAGGCCATGGACCCACGATGCGCTGAGGACATGCGCTGGTGTGTTTGCAGTCTGGGTGCTGCCGGCTCAGGCACGTGGTGGCGTATTGTCTAGTGAACCTTTGATTTTTTGTCCTGAACCGTGATGGCGTTCCGTCCGGATAGTGCCCGGACACACAAATCCGAAACTTTGACCGCATCGGTCTACCAGAGGAGGCAACATGACCAGCCAAGGCAACGGTCACCCTGCAACCGGCACCTGTCCGGTCGCGCATGGAGCACTCACCACTACTGGCGCATCCACGATGGATTGGTGGCCGAATGCACTGAACCTCGACATCCTGCACCAGCACGACCGCAAGACCAATCCCATGGGTGAAGGGTTCGACTACCGCGAGGTCGTCAAGCACCTCGACGTTGCAGCCCTCAAGAAGGACCTCGCGGCCCTCATGACCGATAGCCAGCCATGGTGGCCGGCCGACTGGGGCCACTACGGGGGCCTCATGATCCGCATGGCGTGGCACGCTGCGGGTTCCTATCGTGTTGCTGACGGACGCGGTGGTGGTGGCACTGGCAACCTGCGGTTCGCTCCCCTGAACTCATGGCCAGACAACACCAACCTTGACAAGGCGCGTCGCCTCCTCTGGCCGATCAAGCGCAAGTACGGAAACCAGGTAAGTTGGGGTGACCTCTTCATCCTGGCCGGGAACATCGCTTACGAGACCATGGGACTGAAGATGTATGGCTTCTCGTTCGGGCGTACAGACATCTGGCACCCGGAAAAGGACGTCTACTGGGGTTCCGAGAAGGAATGGCTGGGTGCGACCCGGTATGAAGGTGACGGTGCCGATCGCGCATCGCTGGAGAACCCGCTTGGCGCCGTCCAGATGGGCCTGATCTACGTGAATCCGCAAGGGGTTGGTGGTGTGCCTGACCCGCAGCGGACGGCCCACGACATCAGGATCACATTCGGCCGCATGGCAATGAACGATGAGGAAACCGTTGCCCTGACTGCCGGTGGTCACACGGTCGGCAAGACACATGGCAATGGCGATGCGGCGAACCTCGGTCCGGAACCCGAGGGTGCCGACGTCCACGAACAGGGCCTCGGTTGGATGAACCACGTGACCCGTGGGATTGGGCGCGACACCGTCACGAGCGGTATCGAAGGTGCCTGGACCACTCATCCCACGAAGTGGGACAACGGCTACTTCGACATGTTGCTCGGGCACGAGTGGGAGTTGAAGAAGAGCCCGGCCGGGGCTTGGCAATGGGAACCGATCAACATCAAGGATGAGGATCGTCCGGTTGATGTCGAGGATCCCTCGATCCGACACAACCCGATCATGACCGACGCCGACATGGCAATGAAGGTCGATCCCGAGTACCGGAAGATCTCCGAACGTTTCCACAAGGATCCGGCGTACTTCTCCGAGGTCTTCGCCCGCGCGTGGTTCAAGCTGACCCATCGCGACATGGGTCCGAAGGTTCGCTACATCGGGCCAGAGGTTCCCGCTGAGGACCTGATCTGGCAGGATCCCGTCCCGGTCGGACGTGCTGACTACGACGTCGCCGCCGTGAAAACCTCAATCGAGGCGAGCGGCCTGAGCATCAGCGACATGGTCACGACGGCATGGGATAGCGCGCGCACATACCGAGGGTCAGACATGCGAGGTGGTGCAAACGGCGCACGCATTCGCCTCGCCCCGCAGCGGACGTGGGAGGGCAACGAGCCTGTCCGCCTCGAGAAGGTGCTTGCCGTCCTCGAGCCGATCGCCCATGCGCACAATGTCAGCGTTGCCGACGTGATCGTCCTGGCTGGCAATGTGGGCGTGGAACACGCGGCGAAGGCCGCCGGCTTCCACATCAGCGTGCCGTTCACTCCGGGTCGTGGTGATGCGACGCAGGCGCACACCGACGTCGACAGTTTCCAATATCTCGAACCCCTCGCCGACGGCTTCCGAAACTGGCAGAAGGAACATTACGCGGTCTCTCCCGAGGAGATGCTTCTCGACCGCACCCAACTCATGGGATTGACCGCTCACGAGATGACTGTCCTCGTTGGCGGATTGCGCGTCATCGGCACCAATCATGGCGGGACGACGGACGGCGTATTCACCGACCACGTCGGTTCGCTGACGCCCGACTTCTTCGTCACCCTTACCGACATGGCCTACTCTTGGAAGCCGACCGGGCGGAACTCCTACGACATCGTCGACCGCCATACCGGGGCGACGAAATGGACGGCAACTCGCGTTGACCTCGTACTCGGGTCGAACTCGATCTTGCGCGCCTACGCCGAGGTCTACGCACAGGACGACAATCGTGAGAAATTCGTGCACGACTTTGTCGCTGCGTGGACGAAGGTCATGAACGCCGACCGATTTGACGTCGCTAGCCACTGATCACAATTACCGATCGGATCAACGCGAACGGGGCCTTCGGGTCCCGTTCGTTTTTTGGCGCTCGGCAAATCGGCTTTGGCGTGCCGTATGGAACCCGGCCAGTCTTACGGGACTGCCTCGGCGATGAACGCGAAAATACGGTTGAGGTTGGACGGTGCCTCGAACGGAGCACCACCATGTCCGGTTCCGGGCAGGATGTCGATCAATACGTGATCCGGCCCAAGGGTCGCGGCGATTGCCGAGGCGAACCCGACCGACTGTTGCACCGGGATCAACGGGTCGTCGGTGCCATGTTGGATCAGGAACCGTGGCGCAGTCGATGGGTGCAGTCCGGTGAGATGGGTCGATGGATTTGCCTGGCGCACCGCGTCGGGGACATCGCCAATTGGGGCGCCAAGGAGTTCACTTTCCGGGGAATCCGCGTCGCGCTTGGGTTCAAGGCGCGGCGAGACGGTCGATGCATCGAACTGGGCGTCCATCCTGCCGAAGTCGATTGGCCCGTACCAGTCGATGACCGCACGGATGGTCGTGGACACACCTGAGACCGGCGCATGGTCTCCATCGAATTCGGTGACGTGCGATGCCGCGCCGATCATCGATGCGAGATAGCCCCCGGCGCTCGGACCCCACACGACGAAACGCTCCGGGTCAAGGTTCCAACGCGTCCAGTTGCTGCGCAAAAAACGGATTGCCTCCCGGCAGTCGGCGACCGGCGCGGGAAATATGGCCTCGGACGAGAGTCGGTAGTTGATGCTCGCCACCGCATAGCCCCGACCCGTCGCGCCGATGATCGGATTCATTTCGCGATTGCGAGACGTGCCCATACGGAACGCGCCACCGTGAATTCCCACGATCAAGGGGAATGGCCGATCCGAATCGGGAGGAAGGTAAAGGCCCAGCGTTTGCGCCGCGGATTTCGTTGCGTAGGGCACGTCAAGCCACTGGCGTTGTTCCATGATGGGGTTGCGATCCTGTCCAAAGTAGGGGTCTGTTGATGGTCAGAGCCAAAGCACTTGAGCGTAGCTGCACATTGGTCAAGGAGTGCAGTATCGGTCACTCGATTCCGGGTTCGCAATGCCCCGAGCGTCTCGACGACGGAGAACACTGGTTCGCGTGCCGGGCTTTGACTCGCAAAAGCGAAAGCCCCACCCAGTCTTGACCGAGGCGCTGCATGGACCAATTCGCGCGTGGCACGTGGAATGTGTCAGTGGGGTAGTGGGGACAGCGCGTGGCCCCCATGGGTGATGCCCGCTTCATCAAAGCGGTGACCAATTTCCACCATCAAGTCGGCCATCAGCGTGGGATCAAAGACATCAATGACAACCATCGCGGTGTGATTGTCAACCTTGCCGAAGACTGCGAGGTCGACGTGCACGAACTTCGACTGCATCCCGAGGTCGCCGTGAAAGGTCGCATGGAAACTGTCGGGCGGAGGGGGAGGGATTCGAACCCTCGATACCCTTGCGGGTATAGCGGTTTAGCAAACCGCCGCACTAGGCCGACTATGCGACCCCTCCGTGACGCGTGCGCGGGGAAAATAGCGCACTCGGAGTATACCGAAGGGGTCTGCCGGTTACGGTGGCGCGTGCTACCTGACCGGTTTGAGTTTCCGCAGCACGAGTGGCCACGTCAGGTGCCAGAACGCATCGTTCGCATACGGGTTGAGGATGCTTGGCCACCCAACCCAGTAGACCTGGCTCATCACATTGTGGTGAAAACTCTGCACCAGGGGGATATTCGGCAGGTCCCGCAACCAGACATCCATCGCCTTCGGGAAGAGATCGAGCATCCTTCGGTCCGCGACCGGCACCTGTTCCATCTCATTCACGATGCCGTCGAACTCCTTGTCGGTCCATCGGGAGTACGAACCGCCCGCTCCGCCGGCGGAGGCGCCCTCGACAATGGCATTGCGGCTATGGAAGAGGGTGAGGGTGAAGTGCGGGTCCACGATGCTGCCACCGTGCCCGTAGATCCATGCCGTCGCCCGGCCCGAACGGATGCGGTCCAGCCAGTCCGGTGGTTGGTCGTACGTGGCGTCGAAGCCTTCCCGGCGTAGGAGTTCGGCGAGCACCGGTCCCATGTCAGCCCACTGCGGGTGCCCGAGGATCGGGATGCGGACCCGCGCGCCGTCTCGTGCCCAATATCCCTCAGGATTGCGTCGGAACCCGCGTTGTTCCAGACGCTTCGTGGTTTCCTTGGGGGCATAGCGGTTCGAGGGGAACTCCCATAAGCGGTACTTGACCGCCTCAAGATAGGGTTCGAGGGCACGGAAGTTCGGGTAGGGAAGCGGGGTGGCCTCGCCGAACCCTTCCTGCCCGATATCCACAAGACGACGGCGGTCGATGGCGAACGAAATTGCCCACCGGATAGCCGGGTCATCGAATGGGGCGACGCGCGTGTCGAACCAGAGTGACAACGGCCACCAGTCGATATTCCCGTAGGGTGCGCGCCCGAATGAGTAGGTCATCAGGGCCATGCGTTCGGAAAGCGCCGTACCTGCCTTCGGCTTGCCGGCCGGCGAGTAGGCGCCGTCGAGGGTTCCTCCCGTGCGCGCACCGTCAACGCCCTCGCCGACAAGCGCACGCGCCGTGCTGTGCAGGACCGTCCACGAGTGGTCGAACTCGCCGCGGGTCATGCCCATGGCAAGGCGGTTTTCGTCCCCGTAGGGCACCATCACGATCCGTTCCGGCCCCGGCATTGTGGTGAATTCCGTGCGCGCGCCCCAGTAGTCTTCACGGCGGTCGAGAAACTTCCACGTATCGGTCCATCGGCTGATCCGGTACGGACCGGTTCCGAACGGCCAACCGGCATCGGGGTCGTGGAAATCGAACTCGATCAGGGACTTCCCACGGAAGACGTGTTCCGGCAGGATCTTCAATCCGGTGTCGAACTTGAAGGTCAGGAAATCGAAGACAAAGCGAGGGCTTGGCGCCTTGAACCGGATCACGACGTGTTGGTCGCCGTCCGTGAAGGCATCCTTGACTTGGGCGCGGACGTCGGCTGCAAACGGGATCGAGGTGGGGGCATCGGCGAGGGCGAGGATCGTGAAGGCCACGTCACGCGGGGAGAACGGCTTGCCATCGGCCCAAACCGCGTCCTTGCGGATCCTCACGCGGACCTCATCCGAAGCCCCGTTGTAGACGAAGTCATGGGCAAGCCACGGGATCAGTCCGACCCCGAACGCCGAGAAGTAGAAGAGTGGCTCCCACATGGCGGCATGCCCGGTCTGGTGACTGGCGCTGTAGTGGTATGGGTTGCCGATCCCGGTATCGGTGAACCGTGCCGGCATGCTCCCGTTCATGAGGTGAAGGGTGCGGTGGCGCGGCACATCCGCCAGGGCGTTGCGGTACACCGGCGATCCTGATGGGGTCTCACCGCATGCGGCAAGGAACCCCGCAGTCGCGGTTGCCAGGGCCGCGCGCCGGGGAACGACGCGGGCCGTGGG
>BJHB01000046.1:0-12199 GCA_014191415.1 Chloroflexota bacterium | reverse complement strand
CATGTATCCCGCCGCCCCGATCCAATTGGTCAGGTCTCCAAGAACGGCATGCGCCAGGGGCACGTTTCTTCCCGAAACCTGCTCAGAATAGGTCGGCAAAGGTTTGTGCGGATCTAGGACGTTCATTAACCACGCCCCGATCCCGCGGGGCGCAATCATCGCCGATACAACCTGCGCAGCCACGGCTGGATCCTTCGGATCGCCTGGCAGCGGGATTGCAAACCCCACGATGTCACCGGCGGTCCCAGTCGCCCGCACCGCGCCCAACGCCTGCTGAACCTGAGAAATGGTCGCGAACGTTGCCCCGATCACGCACGCACGGACTGTTCCCTCCACTCTCGTCGCGTGGCGAACGACTGCAGTCGACATCAAACTTGCCCCCCAGCGACCGACCGGCGGCGCGCTCTCACCTCTCCGGGCATGGGTCGCGACGCCAATTGGCGTGTGGCAATCAACCGTCGAGCAACCGGTTCATGGTCCGCAGCCACGTTGATGATGCCGAGTAGTGAGTTTGGCTCGATGTCGAAGTAGCTCATCCAGTCGGCCAAATCGGCCGCACGAACATCGTCGGCGGACGCGCCGTCCTGTGCGAGTGTCCACAAATAGAGGTCGTCCACCGAAGGAGGCCGGTTTCCTGTCACCTCGAAGTATCTGTCGACGACTGCCTGAAACTCGAACAACTGGCTGTAGTAGTAACGCGAAGGCTGATATTGGACCTCGGTTGAACCCCGTTCGGCACGCACCCGGCCCCCGGCACTCTTCCAAGACTTCAAGTTCAGGAAACCCATCACGTCACTCCAATGCCACAGATAGGTGGGCCGAACAACCCACCTTCGAAGCAAAATCACCTAGTCGTCAATGCGAACCTCGCGACCGGTCTGCGACGACATTTCGCAGGCAGTCATGACGTCGACAATGTGCCGAGCCTGTTCCACGCTGACCGTCTCCGGCTCGTTGTTCACAATGTTGCTCACCAGCGCGCGGAGCTCGACGGTTGTCGTATCAACTCGGTCGACAACCACTTCCTCCCACGCACCACCCCGGTCACCCGGAACACTGCGGAAAAGACGGTTTCGGTCCACGATCTTCAATTGCGCCTCAGTGCACGTGATCACGATCTCACCACCGGGCTGATCAACCCCGGCACCGGCATGATCCTTGTACCCAGTGTGTGCAATCGTCGCCCCGGTACCGTTCGCGAACTCCAGATAGGCAAGCGCCGTATCGTCCGCCTGGATCGCGTGGAATCGCGTCTGCACCATCGCCTTGACTGAAACCACGCGGTCACCCATGAGGTAAGTCAGACGGTCAATCATGTGTGCACCGTTCATGAGCCACATGCCGCCACCCTTGCTCCGATCAAGGAACCAAGGCGGACGCGCCGCAACACCAAAGGCCTTGTACCAGCAATCAGTGGCAAGGACGGGTAATCCCACCTCACCGGAGGCAATCATCTGCCTCGCCTTCACATTCGGGGCGAGGAACTGCTCGGTGTGGCCCGTGAAGAGTTTTACACCGTTCGCACGCGCCGCTGCGATCATCCGGTCACACTCCTCGATGCTGTCAGCCATCGGCTTCTCAACAAAGATGTGCTTGCCGGCCTGGGCGGCTGCGATGCCAATCGGCTCATGCAACCAATGCGGCAGTGTGAGCGAAACGATATCTACCTCGGGGTTGTTCAGGACTTCCATGTAATCCGAGACGACTGGCACGTGCCACTTCGCCTCGAAGTCGTGCGCCCGCTTGTCATCGACCTCACTGGCCATCACCAGCCTGGTGGTTCCGGCCTCCCCGGCAGCACGCGCGTGCGCGCCCGAAATGCGTCCCGCTCCGATGATCCCAATCCCGAATACGCGCTCAGCCATTGTCCTGTGTTCCTCACCAAGCATTCCGGAGCGCGAACATGCCGGTGCATGGCACCAACTCCAATCACGAACAAGCCGGGATGCCATTCCTCGCCGCGAACCGTATCCATGGCGAAAGGACACGAATGCCCACGCCTCGCGCGCAGAACTGTACGTCACACCCCCAAAAAGGGGCGACGCTACACCTGATCCCCTAGCACCCGCTTAGCGATGTCCATCACGCGTGCGCGCGAAGTCCGCACTGTCTCGTCAACGGGATACCGCTCATTTGAGACCTTGGCCATCGCAATCGCCGACCGCATTTGTTCGGCAAGCCCCGGCCTAACGATTGACATGAGCCGGTCGCGTAAGGCCGCATCGCCGTATCCGAAAGCGTAGGCGAGATCAATCAGGTGAACACGCGTGGAAAGTTGGCGCAAGAACTCGTCGTCGACCTTGGCAAGGTCATCAAAAACCTTCACTACAACGACCGCTTTGGAAGCCGGTTCCGGCTCGTGCGACGCATCATTGCCAGTCATCGAATTCGACTCCTCAACCCTTGTCATCGTACCACCCGACCCTCGCCGAAGATTGTCAGCGCCGCGCTCCCACGATGCCAACAAGGTGAATGAGCCCCGCCATCGTCACCTCGCCTATTCCGAGTGCCTGGTGCCTCCGGGAAGCCAAACCACTTTCTCCGGCGCTGAGTTGAGCGCCTGACCGGACTGGTGCCTTTCTTCGGTTGGCATGTCTCAGCAACAACGCTTCAGCGATGACCGGTCGATACCAAGGGAACAGCCCCCACGGGAGGCGGTCTACCGGAAAGTACCGCACCGCCACAGACTCGTGGTTGCCAATCGGTCTGCCGTCGACAGCCTCGCAAAGGACCGTTGGAGAAACGTGCGGCACGAACCCAGTGCGGTGGAAATCCGCAAGCCGCCCGGCGACTACCACCTCGATACCGGTCTCCTCGCGTGTCTCGCGAATCGCTGTCAATTCGATCGATTCGTCATCATCCGGATGACCACCCGGGAATTCCCACGCCCGGGGCGAAGTCCGATGAACCAGCAGGATCTCCGGGACCAGGGCTGGACCAGGACGGAAAACGACCGCCTGAACCACAATCGAATCCTCAGGCGCCGTGCGCGGGGGTAACTCAGGAACCAGGCCGAACAACATTCTTGCCACCAATCTCGCACTACACTGCATGCACCGGAAATCCGCAACCCAACGCGTCCGGTCCAAAACGCTCCCGTCTTGGTAAGGCCCGTTCTTAAGATGAAGACTCCGCCATCACCTTCCAGCAATCCATTACCGGAACGCGCCGCCGTCATCGGCGCCGGCCTCATGGGTGCCGGCATCGCCGTGGTTCTGGCAGGCGGAGTGAATGGCATCGAAAACGTGAGTGTGATGTCACGCTCCGAAGAATCGATATCCCGGGCGCGTGCCCGCATACACGGCTATGTTGCCGACCTCGCCAGACACGGACTACTCTCCGTCGAGCCTGCCATAGTCCATTCCCGGCTTCGGTTCACAACGTCCCTGCGCGATGCAGTAAGCGGAGCCGGCCTCGTCGTTGAGTCGGTCACCGAAGACGCCGCGACAAAGCGAGACCTGTTCACTCAACTGGATGACCTTGTGCCGCCACCGGCAATCCTTGCGAGCAATACCTCCGCGCTTCCCATTGCAGAATTCGCGGGCGGCACAACGCACCGTGACCGGGTGATCATCGCGCACTTCCTGCAGCCGGCGCACGCCCTGCCGGTCCTCGAGGTAGTCCGCGGTCCCGAGACGTCTGATGCCACGGATGCCGCGATGTGCGCGATTTGGACTGCGCTTGGGCGCCGCCCGCTCAGAATGCGTCGGGACGATCCAGGGTTCCTTATCAACCGGTTACAACATGCCCTCGTCCGGGAGGCCGTGAGGCTGCTCGCCGATGGGTTGGCCACGGCCGAGGACATCGACGCCGCCGTAACCCACGGGCTCGCGCCCCGGTTCGTAACCGCCGGGCCGCTCCGCCAACGAGACGTCAACGGCTTGGCCATGCATGTCAAGGTGGCGTCGCGCCTCTGGCCCGAACTCGACATGGGAGACGGCGCGCGCGTCCCGATTGCATTTCTCAACGCAATCGTCGACGCGGGCGGCTTGGGGTTGGAAAATGGCCGGGGCTTTTACGATTGGCCCGATGTCGACCCGGGAGCCGTGAGACGCAAGCTTGATGACGAACTGCTTGCCCTCGTCAAGTCGCAACACGACCCGGGTTGGAACGCACAAACCACTGAGAGGTTCCCGTAGTGAACGGGCATCGCACGGCAGTCTGCCTCAAAGCATCAAATGCCAAGCAACATCCTATAGAACACATCAGCAACCACGGCCGACGCTCCACCGAAAAGAACAAGATTTAGCACCACAGCTACCCAGATGCCGAGGTAGCGTGGGCGGGTCGGATCGCCGGGGCGATGAGTATCTGACATGTCTCCATCGTACCCCTGTGGTGGGGCGTTCGTCCAGATGGCGAGCCGCGCTTACTGGCACACCCAGAGCGGAGACTACCCCTCACAGTGTCAGTTCGGTCACAATTCAACGACGGATCAACATCACTGGAAGATCAACAGTGGGTGTGATACCGTAGCGATTGGCGGAGTTAGTCGCAGTTCACAGCGCCTCGGGGGCGCGCACTGGGGCAGTTCAAGCGTGACCACGCCGGAATAGTTCCTCAGGGCGCGATTGCTGGAAGTCCGGACATCTCCGGGCCTTTCCTGAAACGAGGTAGCTCTTGGCGAGCTGGACCTCCGATTGAATGTGTAGGCAGTCCGGCTTAAGCCGGGTTGCCCTGAGCTGGGGGACCGTAGGACCTATGGAACTTAAGCAGACTCGTGAAGGGGTGCTGCGTCTCGGAAGTGCTGCGAGTGCGGCCGCGGTTGCGGGCACTCTTGGCCTCTTCGACGCGCGAGAAGCTGGCGCGCAGGCGTTGGAACTTCCCCGTGGTCGTACCCTGCGCATGGTATTTGGTGGCAGTGGCGGTAAGTTCACCGACACCGGCATTGGCAACCCTTACGCAGCCGGCGCAACCCATCAGATTGGCAACTCTGCCCTCTGGGAGCCGCTCTTCTATTACTCCGCCTTCGCCGACGACATGATCCCGTGGCTGGCCACCGGATACTCGTACGCCGAGGACTTCAGTGCGCTCACCGTCAACATCCGCAAGGGCGCCGAGTGGGGCGACGGTCAGGCCTTCACCGCGAATGACGTGGCGTTCACCTTCAACCTGCTCAAGGACAACCAGAAGTTGACCTACGGTGGGGACATGAAGAAGTACATCAAGTCGGTTGAGGCAACGGATGAAGTGACGGTCACCTTCACCTTCAACTCGCCGAACCCGCGCTTCCTTTTCGAGTACCTGGCATTCAAGTTCGACAACGGCGTGAAACTGCTGCCGAAGCACATCTTCGAGGGCAAGGATCCTCTGGAGTTCATGTGGTTTGACCTCGAAAAGGGCTGGCCATGCGGGACTGGGCCGTACAAGATCTCCCTCTGGAGTGAGACCCAGAAGTTCATGGACCTTCGTCAGGACTGGTGGGGAGCCAAGACACTTTTCGCCTTGCTGCCGCAAGTCGAGCGTATCGTGTTCACCCCTTATTCCGATGACAACCGGACTGCCCAGCTTCTTGCCTCCAACGAAGTCGATGCATCGCTCGACCTTCGCCCAGGCACGATCAAGGCGCTGCTCCCTCAGAATAAGGCTCTCATCACCCACAGCTTCAACCGCCCACCATTCGGGTATGTCGACTGGTGGCCGAACAGCTTCTGGATCAACACCCAATTGGAGCCGTGGAATGACCCGTCAATTCGCTGGGCACTGAGCTATGCGATCGACCGCCAGGGTGCGATCGACGTAGCGTACGAAGGAGCCGGCCAGGCGACCGAACTGCCGTACCCGGCCTACCCGGCACTGAAGCCCTACGCCGACTCGGTCAAGGACCTCCTTGTCAAGTACCCGAACAATAAGTACGATCTCGGAGAAGTCGACAAGCGTCTCAAGGCAAAGGGATATGCCAAGGACAGTGCTGGCTTCTGGGCAAAGGCGGGCAAACGCCTCGTAGTCGACCTCTTCGGATGGGGCATCTGGGCCGACATCGGACCCGTAGTCGCCGAGCAGTTGCGTAAGGCGGGCTTCGAGTCTTCTTACAGCATGCCCCCTGACTGGGCCGATCAGGCTCGCCTTGGAACGCATCCTGGTGGGTGGTTCATGGGCCATGGGGCGAGCATCGCCGACCCGTACTACACCATGTTCCTGTTCACCACCGAGAATTCGATCCCCAAGACGACGACGTCCGGTGGTGGTGGTAACCAGTGGAGCCGCTGGTCCAACAAGAACTTCGACGTCATCGTTGACAAGATGAACAATGTCCCGATGGGTGACCCGAAAGTTCTGGACCTTTTCCATGACGCGATGGAGATTTGGCTCAAGGAACTGCCGAACCTCCCATTCATCCAGTGGTTCCATCGGATCCCGATGAACACGACCTACTGGCAGGGATGGCCGACGGTGCTGAACAGCTACTGCAACGGTGCCTTCTGGCACCTTACCTTCCCGCTGGTCCTCCACAAGCTCAAGCCCGCCCAGTAATACACTGGTGGCGCCCTCTGGCGTCGGTGAGGGCCGGGACACCGCTGCATGCGGTCCCGGCCTTTGCCATGTCCCGCTGTCGCCGCTTGACCGGAACGAGGTGACCCGTGCGTACCGGATATGTTGTGCAGAGAATTCTGCTGTTTTTCGCCATCATGTGGCTTGCCGCCACCATCAATTTTGTTCTTCCACGACTTGCGACCGGACGCGATCCCATTCGGGAACAGCTTATTGCGCAGTCCATGCGCGGTGGCTTCATGTCCCAGTCAATGGAAGTCATGGTCCAGGAGTACCGAGTAAAGTTCGGGCTCGATGAACCACTTCCAAAGCAGTATGTGAATTACCTATGGAATACTATCCGGTTCGATCTCGGCAAGTCCCTGACAAACTATCCGAAGGCGGTGATGAACCTCATCGGTGAGGCGCTTCCTTGGACTCTCGGAATTGTCTCGTTCGCGATTGTGACCAGTTTCACGCTGGGAACCATTTTGGGGGCGCTCATCGCGTGGCCCCGCGCACCGGGGTTCCTCAGATACACGGTTCCCTTCCTGTTGACGTTCTCTGCCGTGCCGTTCTACATCCTCGGGCTCATCCTGATCTACTTCTTCGCATTCCAATTGAAATGGTTTCCGATCGGAGGGGGCTATCCAATTGGAACCGTTCCGAGTTTCACGTTCGGTTTCGTGACCAAGCTGGTCTATCACGCCATGCTTCCATCCCTCTCAATGATCCTCGCGAGCACCGGCGGTTGGGCGCTTGGAATGCGGGGCATGATGGTCACCATTCAGGGAGAGGACTACATGAACTACGCGGAAGCCAAGGGTCTTCCCGATAGCCGGATCTTCTTCGGCTACGCGGTACGCAATGCAATGCTTCCGCAGACAACCGGATTGGCACTGTCACTCGGACAGTTGATCGCGGGCGCCGGACTTGTCGAGGTGGTCTTCGGATATCCCGGTATCGGGTCGCTTCTTGGTCAGTCGATCACCCAATTCGACTACACCACCATCTACGGGATTGTCTTCTTCCTCATTGTGACCCTTGGCATCGTTCTCCTCGTCCTGGACCTTCTCTATCCCTTGATTGACCCGAGGATCAACTATGAGCAGGCATAACAAAGCGAAGCGAGTGACGACGTGAAAGGCTTCCTGAACTACGTCCGGCGGAACCCGAACCTTGGGATCGGGTTCCTGATGTTCGCCATCCTGTTCGTGTTCTGCACAATCGGGTACTTCCGTTATGACCTCGCAAAGGCGGCGTATCCGCTCGCGGCGCCCGCGAACAAGCCCCCATCGTGGCAATACCCTCTGGGTACTGACAGCCAAGGGCGCGAGCTCTACGCGGTCATCGTCGCCGGCACATTCCTGACCTTGCGCATTGGCGTGACCGCCGGCCTCATCGGCCTTGCCACTGGAACCGTGCTCGGTTTCATCGCTGCCTACTTCCGTGGATGGGTTGACGTGGTCATCAAGTCCCTCGTCGACATCCTTCTCACGATTCCTGGGCTGATGGTGCTCATCATCATCGCCTCGGCAACCAAGCAAGCCATGAGCATCACCCTTCTCGCGCTGATCATCGCCAGCCTTGCGTGGATGGGCCCCACCAGAAGCATCCGTGCGCAGGTCCTGTCCCTGCGTGAACGGCCATTCCTGCAAGCTGCACGTCTCTCCGGCATGAACAGCATCGAGATCATCTTCCTTGAACTCATGCCGAACTTGTTGCCTTATCTCGCCGCAAGCCTTGTCGGATCAGTCACCGGGGGGATCTTTGCATCAATCGGTCTTGAAGCATTCGGGCTTGGCGCAATGCGTGAGCCAACCCTCGGCATGACCATCTACTGGGTCATCTACTACAGCGCTCTACTGAAGGGCATGTGGTGGTGGGCCATGGCACCCGTCAGCGTCATCATCATCATCTTCGTGGGGCTCTTCAGTCTCGGCGCCGGACTGGATGAGCTGGCGAACCCGCGCACCAGGAGGGTCCTATGAGCGCTGGCTCCACTGGCCGTTCTGGTGTCGCATCGGGATCGAAGCCGGTGCTTAGCGTCAAGGACCTCTGTGTTGACTACTACACGGATGCCGGACGCCTCCGTGCATGCGACAACGTGTCATTCAACCTCTATCCGGGTCAGCGTCTTGGCTTGGTAGGCGAGTCAGGGTCGGGCAAGTCAACCATCGCTCTCGCCTTGATGCGCATGATCAAGCCACCGGGACGGATCTCCGGCGGTCGCGTCCTCGTCGGGGATGACGACCTGACCGGAATGTCAGACAATGAGGTGCGCAGTGCGCGGATGCGACTGATCGGCATGGTGCCACAGGCAGCCATGAGCGCATTGAACCCAGTCATTCGGATCAGGGCGCAGATCCAGGACGTCCTGCAAGTGCACGAACCGAACCTGACCTATTCTCAAGTTCAGGCGCGGATCATCGAGGTGCTCGAAGCGGTCGAACTCCGTCCAGAGGTCGCGAACCTCTATCCCCACGAACTCTCGGGTGGCATGAAGCAGCGCGTCTGCATTGCCATCGCCGTGGCACTTCGTCCAAAGGTGATCATCGCCGACGAACCCACCAGCGCCCTCGACGTCATCGTCCAGCGACAGGTGATGGAGACCATCGGACGTCTGCAGCGCGAAATGAACATTGCGGTTGTCCTCATCGGTCACGACATGGGTCTCATGGCTCAATTCGTCGATCATCTCGCGGTCATGTACGCCGGGAAGCTGGCGGAAATCGGACCGACACCCACGCTTTTCGCCAAACCGAACCATCCTTACACTCACATGCTCATCAGCAGCCTTCCGACTCTCGGACAGAAGGGGGTATTCCGGGGAATCCCCGGCATCACTCCGTCGCTATTGGCGTTACCGACTGGCTGTTACTTCCGGACGCGTTGTCCATACGTCATGGACGTCTGTTCATCGCAGGCGCCGACCCAAGTCGCCTTTGACGGTGGGCACGTGGCGTCGTGCCACCTTTCCTCTGTACCCGGTGGCCTGACCGGCAGGGTCGAGGCTGAGCGCGACGCCGAGGCCAAGCTAAATCCCGCAAACGCGCAGAAGGGCACCGGCGGGGCCGGCCCCAACAGAACCGGAGGCTTCTCATGACCGCCCTCCTTGAGCTCCGCAATTGCAGCAAGGTCTACAAGAGCGGCTTTTTCTCGCCGAAGGTGACGGTTGCGCTTGATGACTTCAGTCTGACCATTGACGAAGCGAACCCGACAATCACCGCGGTCGTCGGTGAATCAGGTTCGGGCAAGTCAACCCTCGGCTCCCTGCTCATGGGGTTCATCGGTCCATCCTCGGGTCAGGTCTTCTACCGAGGCAAGGACATGACAACCCTCAGCGGGGCTGAGCGATGGCAGTTTCGGCAGGATGTCCAGGCGATCTTTCAGGATCCGTTCGCTGCGTACAACCCGTTCTACACGGTTGATCACGTGCTCACGGTGCCCATCCGCAAGTTTGGCCTCGCACGGAACAAGGAAGAGGCGAGGGAGAAGATGGGCGAAGCCCTCCGCAAGGTGGGTCTCCGTCCTGAAGAAATCCTCGGTCGCTACCCCCATCAGTTGTCGGGAGGTCAGCGTCAACGCATCATCGTTGCCCGCGCGATGCTCTTGAAGCCGAAGATCATCGTTGCGGATGAACCAGTTTCAATGGTTGACGCATCGCTCCGCGCAACAATCCTTGAGTCCATCTATACCTTGCATAAGGAACTCGGGGTTTCAGTCCTTTACATCACGCATGACCTCACGACCGCCTACCACGTCTCCAACCAGATCGTCGTCCTTTACAAGGGATCCGTGATGGAGGGGGGCGAAGTCTCGAACGTGGTGAAGCAGCCACAGCACCCGTACACACGCCTTCTCATCGACTCGATCCCGTGGCCAGACGTCAGCCTGCAGTGGGGCAAGGAACCGGTCATCAAGGATGACGGGTCAAGCCCCACCACAACAACAGGATGCAAGTTCGCATCCCGTTGCCCTCACGTCATGTCCAAGTGCCGCGAGGTTGCGCCAACGTTTTTCGAGGTCAATTCTCAGCAGGCGTCTGCATGCTATCTCAGCGAAAATTCGCCAACCCTCGCCAAGTCAGAGCTTCAACGTGTCTTGAACAAGGCATAGCTCTTAGCACCATCCCCTGAACTCAAGTAAGACGGCTCAGGCGGTATGGCCTGGGCCGTCTTTCGTTATCCCTGACACATTCCCTTCCCATCACTCCGGACGTGGATAAAGGGAAGCGGCGAGCGCCTGTGCCTGGGAGACCAGACCCTCTAACTCAACAAGCCCCTTCTGCCAGAAGGACGCATCAGTGATGTCAATCCCGAGTGGTCGGAGGAGCGCCTCGGGAGTGTCGCTTCCGCCGCGGGCGAGGAGCTCGGTGAAACGCGGAACAAACGACTGTCCCTCTTCCTTATACATTCGATACAACGCCAAGACGAGCAGTTGCCCAAACACATAGGCGTAACAGTAGAAAGGGGTATGAATGAAGTGGGGAATGTATGACCAGCCCCACCGATACCCGTCGGTCAGTGTCACGGAATCGCCGTAATACGCATGGTTTGCCTCGATCCAGAGGTCACCGAGTTGCCTCGACGTCAGGCGACCGCCTTCCCCTGCCGAAAACACGGATTGTTCGAACCGGGTCAGGACATTCTGACGGTAAACCGTTGCAAAACTGTCCTCGATCTTTCCGGCAAGCATGTTCAGACGGATGCGTGGGTCGGTTTCTCGCTGAACCAAGCGGTCAAACACGACCATCTCACCGAATACGCTCGCTGTCTCTGCGAGTGGGAGGGTCGAGTGATAATTAAATAGGGTTTGCTTCCTTGAGAGCATCGCGTGCAGCCCGTGACCCAATTCGTGAGCCACCGTCATGACATCGCGAGGCGTACCGGTGTAGCTGCACAAAATCCACGCGTGTAGCTTGGGAGTTGGATACGAGCAATACGCGCCTCCCCGTTTGCCATCTCGGGGCTCAGCATCGATCCACTTACGGTCAAAGAACTCGGTGGCAAGCGCGCCGAACTGTGTGTCGATTGCCCAGTAACTCTCCAGGACAAGGTCCCGTGCATCTCCCCACGGCATCCCCTGCGAATGCAATTCCAAGGGCGCATATTGGTCGTACACCATCATCTCAGGGAGTCCCAACATTGAGCCCTTGAGTTTGAAGTACGACTGGGCGAGCGGGTAACTGCCCTCGACTGCCTGCATCATGGCCTCGACCGCTGCAGACGGAATCTCATTGCCAAGATGTCGAAGGGATATCGGGTCGGGATACTTCCGTAACCGGTCCATCGTGCGCTTGTCGTGCACGAGTGTGTCGTACAAGAACGTCAGCGTTGGGCCCTGCTCCTCCAGTTTTGAGAACAGCGCGTCATGGCCCCGGCGTCGGGTATCCCGGTCAGGATCGTGAAGAAGTGCGAGGGTCTGCGCCATGTTGAGCTGCCTCACTTCGCCGTCACGCTCGACAGCGAAGGTCAGGGACGACGTCAACTCGGTGTGAAGCCGGGCCCACGCGCTGTTTCCCGTCACATCCTTCTCGTTGATGAGTTTCTCTTCGACTTCTGAGAGACGGTGTGGTCTGAATAGACGCTGGCTCTCAAGGTGGTGTCTGTAAATCGCTAGGCTCGGGTCTGCCACGATCCTACCTGCGTCGTCGTCTGACACTTCAAGCCACTCAAGACCAAAGAAGAGAAGCAAATTCCCGATGTGTGTCAGTCGATCCTCGACC
>BJHB01000045.1:0-12234 GCA_014191415.1 Chloroflexota bacterium | reverse complement strand
ATTGCGGCATATGCGGTCGTGCTGGCCATTTCGGAGATGATGTGATCGGCTTTTCCATTGTCTGGGCGCCTTACAGGTGCCTGCGGGGTTGGTGTGGGGCTGACGACGTCCATCCCGGCCCACGGGTCATCCACCCATGGATCGCCATCGTCCCCGTGGCTGCCGTTCTCATACGCTTCGCGATCGGGCGGGCCAGATCGGTCAGACGCGACAGGCACAGGTGCTGGCGCCGGCACTGCCGCCACGACTGCCACGGGAGGTGACGCGTCGGGGGGACTAGCCGCCCCACCCCCTCGCCCATGATCCATGGACGCTTCGCGTTCCGAGATGGCGGTCTCCGCAACAACCGGGGTTGGCACTTCGGTGGACCGGGCCTGGGCGGCCGTGGCGCGGGTTGCACCTGAACGTCCTGGCGTGCCGTCCCGTTGGGTTCGGTTTGCTGGGCGACTGCGTGCTGTCGTCGGTGTCGGGACGGTTACGTCGTCGACGGCGGTGTCAGGATCGAACGCCTCGACGCTATCACAGACAATCTGTGGGGTCTCATTGCGTGCGTCAATCTTCCCCTTGATGAGAACCACGGAGTCCTCGACAAGGAGTGTCCGGGACTGTTGGTAGGTGCGGGGGAAGACGACCAGTTCGATGGTTCCCGAGAGGTCCTCGAGTTGCACGGCGGCCATCGTGTCACCCTTCTTAGTGGTGACCGGACGGACCGACGCGACGGAACCGGCGATGGTGACCACCTCACCAACCATTTCGGCACTGATCGATGCGATGGTGCAGGAACTGGCAGCGCGCAAGGCGGCGGCGCCTGACGTGAGGGGATGTTCGCTGAGATAGAGGCCCAGGACTTCCTTCTCCCAAGTCAGTTGCTGACGGCGTTCGGCTACCGAAAGACTGCGGACGACGACGGGTTGGTTGGTTGCTGCGACCGGGGCTGCCGGTTCGGCCTCGGCGAAGAGATCAAAGAGGGTTGTCTGGCCGCTGATGCGGGCGCGTCCGGCCTGTTGTCCGGTGCCGATTGCGGTGTCCAGACCGGAAAGGAGCGATGCACGGTCACCGAACGCGTCGAGGGCACCGGCCTTGACGAGGCTTTCGAGGGACCGCTTGTTCCACTGGCGAAGGTCCAACCGGCTGCACAGGTCGGCGAGGTCAATGAACGGCCCGTTTTGTTCGCGTTCCTTGATCAGGCATTCAACGGCTGCATCGCCAACGAACTTCACACCTGAGAGGCCGAACCGGATGGTGTGGGCCGCCCGACCTGCCCCGGCATCGCCATGTGCCTCTTCTCCGGTAGTCTGGGCTTCCGGTAGTTCCAAGGTGAACCCGTGGGCACTGCGGTTGACGTTGGGGGCACCGATGATGACCCCGAGGCGCCGGCACTCGGCAATGGCTTCCGCGACCTTGTCGGCGGTTCCGGCGACTGAGGTCAGGACGGCGGCCATGTACGCGGCTGGATAGTTCGCCTTGAGATAGGCAGTCTGGTAGGCCAGGATGGCGTACGCGGCGGCATGGCCCTTGGGGAATCCGTACCCGGCAAAGGGTGCGATGGTCTCCCAGAGGGCGGAGATCAGTTCGTCGTTGTACCCCTTCTCGCGGGCACGCGAACGGAACTTCTCCTGCTGTTCGGCCATCAGGGAGCCGATCTTCTTGCCCATCGCCTTGCGCAGGACGTCGGCTTCACCCCAGGTGAACCCGGCAATCTCGCGCACCATCATCAGGACTTGATCCTGATAGACGCAGATGCCGTAGGTCTCCTCCATGATCGGCTTGAGGACCGGGTGGAGGAAGGTGACCGGTGTTTGGCCATTCTTGGCGGCGGTGAACGCTGGGATGTTGTCCATCGGTCCCGGACGGTAGAGGGCCACGATGGCGATGAGGTCGCTGACCTTCGTCGGCTTCAGGCCACGGAGGCACCGGCGCATCCCGTCGCTTTCCAACTGGAAGACTGCGGTTGTCTCACCCTCCCCGAGCATCTCGAAGGCTGTCCGCGCCATCGGGTCGCTGTCGTCGGTCGGGATGGTGTCCAGGTCCAGGTCGATGCCTTGGAAGGTCTTGAGGATGGTCAGGGTTCGGTCAACGATGGTCAGGTTGGCAAGTCCAAGGAAGTCCATCTTGAGCATGCCGGCCTGCTCGACGGCATTCATTGGCCACTGGGTCACGACATTGTCGTCACCCTTGGTGCCGCGCTGCAGAGGTACGTGATCGACAAGCGGGTCACGCGAAATGACGATGCCGGCGGCGTGGGTCGATGCATTCCTGGCGACGCCCTCGACGCCCTCGGCTAGGTCGATGACTTCACGGACACGTGGATCCGCCTCGATCATTTCCTTGAGGTCGGGGGTCTCACGCGCCTCGGCGAGGGACGATCCGAAGGGGATGGCACGGGCGATCGGGTTGACCTCGGCAAAGGTGAGGCCGAGGGCGCGCCCCACATCGCGGACGGCGGCGCGGGCGGCCATGGTGCCGAACGTGATGATCTGGGCGACCCGGTCGCGGCCGTACTTTTCCTGGACGTAGCGGATGACTTCCTCGCGGCGGTCGTCGGCGAAGTCCATGTCGATGTCGGGCATGCCGATCCGCTCATCGTGCAGGAACCGCTCGAACATGAGTTTGTAGGCGAGAGGGTCGATGTCACAGACGCCCAGGCCGTGGATGACAAGTGATCCCGCGACCGATCCGCGGGGCATGGCCAGGATGCCCCGTTCGCGGGCGAACCGCACGTAGTCGGCGACGATGAGGAAGTAGAGGGGGTATCCGGTGCGATCAATGACCGAAAGTTCGTAGTCGAGGCGGGTCCGCTGTTCATCCGTGACACGCCCATACCGTCGCTGGATGCCCTCGAAACTGAGGGTTCGCAAATATGACGACGGTGTCTGTCCGGGAGGCACTTCAAAGTGGGGAAGGTTGACCCGCGAGAAGTCGAGGGTGAGGTCGACTTGGTCGGCGACGAAACGGGTGTTTGAAAGCGCATCCTCCAGTCCGGTGAACTGCCGAAGCATCTCGGCACCCGACTTCAGGTAGAACTCGCCGGTCTCGAGGGCCATCCGGTTCTTCTGGTCGACAGTCGCGCCGGTCTGGATGCACAGCAGGACGTCATGGGCCTTGTGATCAGCCGGGTGGACGTAGTGGGCATCGTTCGCGGCGACGACGCGGAGGTCCAGTCCCCGCGCGAGTTCGACAAGATTGCGGTTGAGCGCATCCTGGCCGGAGAGGTTCTGGTTCTGGACTTCGATCAGGTAGTGATCGCGACCGAACAGGTCGGCGTACCACGACGCACTGCGTCGGGCGGCATCGGTCTGGCCATCGAGGAGAAGACGCGGAACCTCGCCCGACATGCACCCCGAGAGTGCGATCAGGCCATTGGCATGCCGCTCCAGAAGCGCGCGGTCAATCCGGGGCTTGTAATAGAACCCGTCAATGCTGGCAGCGGAGACCAGTCGGAGAAGGTTCCGGTAGCCATCGAGGTCGCGTGCAAGCAGGGTCAGGTGGTAGGGACGATCATCGACCTTCGGTTCGCGGTCGGTCATTGATCGGGGGGCGACATAGACCTCGCATCCGATGATCGGCTTGATGCCGGCCTTGCGTGCCGTGGTGTAGAAGTCCATCAGGCCATGCAGGTTGCCGTGGTCGGTGAGGGCGATGGCCGGTTGGCCAAGTGCCTTCGCGCGCGCCACGATGCTTGGAATGCGTCCGAGTCCATCCAGGAGCGAGAACTCGGAATGCACGTGAAGGTGCACGAAGTCCGGTCCACCAGCTTCGGGCAGGTCGGTAGTGGTCGTGACGCTGTCTGGACGAAGGGCCATGGATCGTTGACACTCCAGATGGTGCGTGCGGGGTTGCGTCCGGCACTGGTTTGATGGAAGTGGGTGTGAGAACCTTGGTGCGGCCGCCGCACGGCGCCCAGCACTGGTTGGGTGTGAATGCTAGTGTGTCTGCTTGCGCGGCGGGCGGCAATGCATCGGTTTTGGCAGTCACATCGTAACGGGTTGGGGTCGGGCGGCGGGCGCGGTTTCGGCTGTCGGGACCGTCCGATCATGAGGTTGCGGGAGAAGGGCACGGCGGATGGACGGCACGTTCGGATTGATCGTCGCGGGCGTGGTGATGGCCGTCATGGTCTATGTGGTTCCGCGGTTCCTTGGCACCAACACCGTGAACTGCACGCGGTGCCGAGGGTCGGGCCAGGTGAACGAGCACTGGCCGGACCCGTCAAAGCCGGGAGGCTGGCACCATGTGGAAGGCGAGTGCCCCAAGTGCAAGGGCAAGGGCCGGACAAAGATCTGACGTGGCGGGCGTGATCTCGTACCCGCCCTCGCCGGCACGTCCTTCACACAGTGCAAATCCGGGTTCTGCGGGTGCGCCCAGACATTTCGCTTGGACCGGGCGGTTTGGATAGACTGAATGCCCGTGACAATCCCGCCGCGCCGGATCGGTCTGGTCCAGAGTCCCCATCGGCCTGAGGCCGCCTCACTGACTTCCGTTGCCGCGAGTGCCGCACGGGCGGCCGGGGCGTCGGTCTGGGAGGCGCCGTCCTGGGATGATCCATCGGTTGGGGCCCGCCTACCAGAGACGGACATTGTTCTCTGTTTCGGGGGTGACGGCACGCTGATCCGTGGTGCACGCGCCACGGCGGCCTTTGGGGTTCCGATCGTCGGCGTCAACCTTGGCCGGGTCGGGTTCCTGGCCGAGTTCAGTCCGGACGAGATGCCGGCGGGTTGGGATGCTGTCCTCCGTGGCGAGTTCTGGATTGAGGAACGGGTCACCCTGCACGTTGAACACCGAAGGAACGGCGAACACGTGGGGACACATCTGGCGGTCAACGACGCAATCATCGGACGTGGACGCACCAACCGCATCGTCCGCCTTCACACTTGGGTCGACGGCCAGTACCTGACCAGTTTCGCGGCCGACGGGCTGCTGGTAGCGACGCCGACAGGCAGCACCGGATCGAACCTCGCGGCGGGGGGGCCGATCCTGCCTCCAGACATGCCGGCGTTGGTGATGGTCCCGATCCTGCCGTTCGTCAGTTTCCGGAACCCGCTGATCTTTGGCACCACAAGCCAGATCGACGTGCAGGTAGTCCTTGGTCCGCCGGTCAGTGAACAGGAGGCGGTCCTGTCCATTGATGGCGGATACGCGGAACCGGTTGAGGACGGGGATCGCGTCTCATTCCGTGGCAACGACTTGCCAAGCCGATTCGCGCGGGTCCGGCCACGGAACTACTTCCATGCCTCCCTGGTTCCGAAGTTGCAACGCGGAACCCTGCTGACCCCGTTGTCCCCGGACACCCCTTCACCGGGCGGGACACGGTAGGGCGGTCCCGGTCTGGGAACGCGCGGTTCTGGCATGGATCGGGGCACCCTCGCGTCGCGCGCGCGCGATGCCCTCCGCGGCACGCCTACGGGGCTCGCTACGGCCGACCTGGCTGCGCGCCTGTTCGGGAGTGCGTCGGTGCGTTTGCCGGCCCTTGTCTCGCAAGTCGGTGAGTTGCTCGCCCGGTTGCGCGACAGGGGCGAAGTCGTCCAGCTTGGCGATGACATCTGGATCGCAGCGGACGAGGCGGTCGTTTCCCGGACTGACCTGCCGAGTGCAAGCGTCGACGGGCACGACGTCCCGGATCTGACCGCGACCGTGCCGGCCGTGAGGGGTGAACGGGATTTTGCCGTCCTGGCCGTCCTGGCTGCGGGAATGGTCCGTGGGATCGAGCGCATTCTCGAGGTTGCAGTGGTGCGCGTGACGGACGGCAATCCGGTCCTGACGTGGTCGACGCTCGTGAACCCGGATCCGACCTCGTCGGGAAGGGTGCGGTTGCCCCGGACGGTACTCGAACGTGCTGGTCTGGAACCGGATGCATTCGAGGATGCGATGCCAGTTGGGGCGGCGATGACCGAAGTCGCGTCACTGCTCGAGGGTGCGGTGGTGGTTGGGCACGGTGTCGGTGCGACCCTGGACATGCTCTCGCGGGTGGCGCGGTGGCACGGTGTTCCGACGCCATACCGGCGCGGGATGGAGTGGGTCGACACCGAGGCCCTCGCTCGGACAGTGCTGCCCGACCTGGTTCGTCCGTCCGTGGACCGCGTGGCACAGGCGCTGGGGGTCCCGCCGGTCCGGCGTGATCGGGCATCCCTCCGGGCGCCCCAATTGGCCATGATCCATCGGGCGCTGCAGGCGCGGGTGGGTGGGAGCCAGGCTGACCTGCCGACGATTGGCCTCCCCGGGGGTACCCAGGCACTGGTCATGCAGGCGGTGGGTCGGTTGCCGGATGCCCCGGGTGTCTACACGTTTCTCGACGGCTCCGGTGCGCGCCTCTACATCGGCAAGGCATCTTCCCTGCGTTCAAGGGTGTCCCAACATTTTTCGCTACTGGGCTCATCGGCACGAGGCGATTCCCTGCTTGCGCGTGTCGCAACCATCACGCATCAGGTGACAGAGACCGAACTGGATGCAGTGATCCTGGAACAGGCATCAATCGCGCAGTGGCGTCCGCCGTACAACGTGCAGACGACAACGCATGCGGGGCCTCCATGTCTGGTGATTGATGGTGGGATATACCCCCGTATCCGGGGCACCCGTTCGCCGCTGGCCAATTCCATCGATCCCATGCAGCTTGCAGTTGGGGACGAAGGGTCTGGCGCGATCGTATTCGGGCCCTACCGAACCACGAGTGTCGCCCGACAAGTCGCACGGGTCGTCACCAGGGTCTTTGGGGTTCGGCCATGCGCGCGTATCCTGCCTGCACGCCGGGCACTGATGCGGGTCCCTTGTCTCCTTCACGGTCAGGGAATCTGTCCGGCCCCATGCGCCCCGAACATCTCGCCTGAGGCCTACGCCATCATGGTCGGAATGGCGATCAGATGGCTTACCGACGGCCGTGAAGTCACCTTTGACGCAATCGACATGCGGCTGCGGACCCTAGGGCGCGAGTTTGCGACCGCCGACACGGAGGTCCTGGCCGGGTGGGAACGCGATTGGCTGTTGGAGGTGCGTCGGCGGCTAGCGCGGGTGCGGACCGACGAACGGCCGGTGGCGGGGATTGCCCGTGGTGCGGATGTCTACATGGCGTGCCGGTTGCACTGGTCGGTTGGGCGTGGGTTTGTTGTGTGGCACGTCCGGGGTGGGCGGGTCCTGCATCGACGGGTCTGGTCACCGGATTCTGAGATTGTGTTCGGGCCCCCGGACACCGACCGATTACTAGCATCGGACCCGGCGCGTGACACGATGGTGATGCGGTGGGTGCAGCGGCACGCCGGACTTCCGGAACTGCTGGTTCTTGACCCAGACACTGCCAGTGACCGCAGTGTCCTCGGAACCCTCCTGCGCAATTGGCTGAACCGGGTGGATCGCGAAACCGGGCCGTGGGCTTCGGTCGGTCTCGGTGACGACTCCGATTTCGAGGAGTTCTGTGGGATGACCACCTCAGAGTGAATGGTGGTGTGGTGGGTCAGGCGACGAGCGGCATCCGTAGCGTATTCAGGAGACGGGAGTAGAAGCGCAAGTTGTGCAGGGTTGCGAGCCGCCATGCACTTGCGTCCTCCACTTTGAACAGGTGGCGCAAGTAGGCCCGCGAATAGCGGCTGCACGTGGGGCAATCGCACCCTTCATCGATCGGGCCGAAGTCGTTCGCGTGCTTCTGGTCGAGGATGTAGTGCGTGTCAAAGAAGTCGTCATCTGGTCGAGGCCGGTTGGCCGGAAACCCGGGACGGTAGCGGTAGAGGCGCCCATGCCTGGCATCGCGCGTGGGAAGGGTGCAGTCGAAGATCGTGTAGCCAAGGGCGTGCGCACGGACGACGTGATCGGGGCGCCCGATGCCCAATGCGTGCAGGGGTGTGCCCGGGGGAAGGGCCTCGGCGACAGAGGCGAGCATGTCGGTGCGTAAGGCGCCCTCAGGCGTGAGGGGCCATCCGCCATATCCGAAGCCATCGAAACCGATCTGGGCGAGGGCACGCGCACACTCGGCACGAAGACTTGCCGAACCACCTCCCTGCACGACGGCGAAGAGGAGTGGGCGCACCGGCGTCTCCTTTTCCTGATCCGGCAAAGGTGCCGATCGTCGGGCGGCCCGCGGGACCACCAGGTTGTCGAAGGTTTCCTTGCAGCGGGCCGCCCACCGGATGGTCCGCTCAACACTGAGGGCTTGTTCGCTATCGAGGTCACCTGCATCGGTGCAATCGTCCAGGCAGAAGAGGACGTCACTGCCAAGTTGCAACTGTGCCTGGATGCACCGGTCGGGTGACAGGACGACCTTTTCGCCGGTGGTCGGTTCCTTGAAGATGACTTCATGCGGACGAATCACGCCGGCCGAGGGGTTCTGGCGGATCAGTGAATAGACCTGGAACCCGCCCGAATCGCTGATGACGGGACCATCCCAACCCATGAACCGGTGGATGCCTCCGGCCAGTTTCACGAGGCGGGTACCCGGCGTGCGCATGAGGTGGAAGGTGTTGACGACGACCCCATCGATCCCGATGGTCCGCAGGTCGGTGCTGTCAATGGCGCGTACCGTGGCGCGGGTCGCGTCGGGGAGGAAGCACGGGAGAGACAGGTCGCCATGCCGGGTAGGAAGGACTGTCGGTGGCAGGACAGTCCCGGGATGTTCGGCAGTGTTCATTGGGACACCGGAGCAGGTGGCGCCTTGCGCGTGAGGAGATAGCCGAGTTCATCTGGCAGGCGCAGTTCGGCGACGTGCCATGGCAGACCGGCCACAAGGCTGTCAAATGCCTGCCGGTAGGTCGCCCGCATTCCCCGGTCAATTCCCCCCAGTGACTGGACCGGGTAGGTGACGATGACCCGGTTGGCGTTCAGGGTCTCGAGGATGTGGCGTGAGGTGCCGACGCGGACTTGTTCGAGGCAAGGCACGGCCTTGAGGAGGAGAACGACGTCGGCGGCCTCGGTCGTGTCCTGACCGCCGATATCCCGAACCGTCGCTGACCCTGCCTGTCCCCATGCCTCAAGGAATGCCTGCACGATTGAGACGAGACGGCTATCAGCGTCATAGGCGTCGTACCGGCACGTGCGAGGCAGTCCAAGCCACGGGATCATCAGGGGGTTGAGACCGCAGGCGAGGTCGAGGATACGCGCCGGTGTTTCAGCCTCAACGTGCTCGCCCGGATTGATTTGCCCGTCGCTCCCGGAGGTGCCGTGAATTGCCTCACGCAGGCGGGGGGCGATCAGGTCATGCACGGGTAACCGTTCGGCGGTCGAGGCATGCCCGTACATCAGGGAGATTGCCAGGGTTCGCAGGGCATCCTCGTCGCCGGCAGCACTACGGAGGGCGTCGGCAGCGTCACGCGGGGCGTGGAGGGCAGGCGTGTAGGCGTTTGCGATCTGGTGCAACTTCCGTTTGACGCGGGCCACTGCCTCGTCGTGGCGACGAACCTTCGGGGCTTCGATGGTGGTCACACGGGCGACCAGATCTGGTGACAGGTGCCGGAAATGGCGGGCCGCGAGCACCTCGGTAACTACCCGGTCGTGAGCATCGTTCCGGATCACCGGAATCGAGGGAGCGTCTTCGACGGGGACGGTCTCACCAGTTCTGGATGGCGAACCCGTCGGGTGCAACGGCGTGCCGGGCGGGGTGGGTGGGTCGCCGTCAGTGCGCGCAGGGATGCCGGCGGATCGCGGGACCGGTCGACGCATGCCACGGCGGATGGGGATCACACGGAACCGACCGGTGTGGCGGGGGGTGCCGTTTCGAACCAGGAACCGAGTCGGCGGTACTTCTCGTACCTGTCTGACACCAGACGTTCTGTGGGGATGGTCTCGAGGCGGGCGATCTCTCCGGCCACGGTCGAGCGTAGCGTGGCAATCATCGCTGACGGGTCAGCGTGTGCACCACCGACCGGTTCGGAGATGATGCGGTCGATGAGGTTGAGGCGGAGGAGATCCGGGGCGGTCAACTTGAGCGCATCGGCAGCCTGGGGTGCGAACTTCGCATCCTTCCACACGATACTCGCCGCCGCCTCGGGTGACGCGACCGAGAAGATGGAGTGTTCCAGCATCAGGAACCGGTCTCCGACGCCGATGGCGAGCGCGCCGCCACTGTTGCCTTCGCCGATCACGACACACACCACCGGCACCCGGAGGGTAGCGAGGGTGGCGAGGTTGGCAGCAAGTGCCCAGCCTTGGCCACGTTCCTCGTCCCCGAGACCAGGCGATGCGCCCGGGGTATCCATGAGGGTCACGACGGGCATGCCGAACTTCTCAGCCAACTCAAAGAGGCGGTGAGCCTTCCTGTACCCCTCAGGATGCGGTGACCCGAAGTTGCGTTCGACACGTTCACGGGTTTCACGACCGCGGTGCTGTCCCACAAGCATGACTGGACGGCCGTCGATGCGCGCCGGTCCGCCAACAATGGCGCGGTCGTCACCGAAGACACGATCACCATGGAACTCCACGAAGTCCGTGCACATCCCGATGGCGTAATCCATGGTCTGGGGCCGGAGTGGATGGCGTGCGACCTGCACCGTCTGCCATGGCGACAGGGCGCGGTAGATGGCCTGGGTGCGGTTCGCGAAGTCGCGTCGAAGGTCGATCCGTTGCGCGTCGAGTTCTGGTGTGGGATTGGCTGCGTACTGCTTCTCGATGGCGTCGAGTTTCGTGCGGATCTCGGCGGCTGGGCGTTCGAAGTCGAGGACGACGCTCATTGCACACCAGCCGTCGCGACGACGCGGGGTTCGCCATTTGGCGTCGAGGCAGACGCGGTCGAATCCTGTGCCGGCTGGGTGGAATGTGAAAAGAGGCGGATCAGGCGGGCGATGATTGCCTTCTGGTCGCGCCGTGCAACGACTTGGTCAACCATGCCGTGTCGCAACTGGAACTCGGCCGTCTGGGCACCCGGGGGAAGCTTCTCGCCAGTGGTCTGCTCGATGATGCGGGGACCGGCAAAGCCGATGACGGCACCGGGTTCGGCGATGATGCAGTCTCCGAGTGTCGCGAAACTGGCGGTCACACCCCCGAGGGTCGGGTCGGTGAGGATAGAGATGAAGGGAAGCCGGGCGGCACCAAGGGCCTGAACAGCGGCGGCGGTCTTGGCCATCTGGATCAGGGCCACGACACCTTCCTGCTGTCTGGCGCCTCCCGACGCGGAGACGACTATGACGGCCCTGCGTTCAGCGATGCCGAGTTCGAATGCCCGAGCGATCTTCTCGCCGACGACGGAACCCAAGGTGCCGGCGAAATAGCCCATGTCGAGGATTGCCAAGGAGACCGGTAGGCCGTCCAGGGTGCCCCGCCCGTAGGCGGCCGCCTCTGACTGCCCGGAATCGAGGGATTCCGTAGCGAGTTTCTCGGCATAGCTTGGGCGCCCGGCCGGCGCGAAGCCAAGGGGATCGGTTGGGCGAAGGTCTGAGCCGAGTTCCTGCCAGGAATTGGCGTCAAGCAGAAGGGCGACCCGATCACTGATGGTCAAGCGGGCGTGGAAGCCGCACTTGGGGCAGACCTTGGAAGCTTCGGCCCATTCGCGGGCATACAGCATCTCGCGGCAGCGCCCGCACCGCACCCAGAGATCGGGTACCGCCTCCTGACCCGCATCACCAGCCACCTTCGGCAAGGCACGGCGGAAGAGGTTCCTCATGAGGCACCTCCAGTATACGGGACGTGATTCCGGCATCTTGACCGGTTCCGGGTGGCGGAACCAGACGGAGATGTGGGCGGGCCAAGCCCGTCCCGACAGGCGACCACTACCCCTGTCGGGTGACGACGTGGCAAATGAGCGGAATGTGGTAGCGTCGTATTCATGGCTTCCCGGAAAGAGACGTTTCCCCTCTACAGCCTTGGATCCCGCACGGCCCACCTCGACCGGTTGCGTCGGGAGGCGTTCGACGTGATCGTTGTCGGCGGGGGCATCACTGGTGCAGGCGTGGCGTGGGACGCGGCGACGCGTGGGCTGCGGGTGGCATTGGTTGAACAGGGGGACTTCGCTGGAGGTACCAGTTCGCGTTCAACCAAGTTGTTGCACGGCGGATTGCGGTACCTCCAACAGGCAGACATCGGGCTTGTCCGGGAAGCCTTGCAGGAACGCGGGGTGATGCAGCGCCTGGCGCCCCACCTGGTGGAACTCTATCCATTCCTCTTTCCGATCTATGGTGGCTTGGCGGAACGCGCGAAGCTGGCGGCTGGCCTGACCCTCTACGACGCGCTTGCGCTTGGGTCGGGTGCCCCTCGGCACAGTTGGCTTGGCGCAGATGCCACGAGGCGCCTGGCGCCTGGCCTGACCATGAATGGCCTTGACGGTGCTTT
>BJHB01000044.1:0-12397 GCA_014191415.1 Chloroflexota bacterium | reverse complement strand
CGTGCGCGCGGTGCTGGATGAAAATCCGGCTGCGTTCCTGTCACCTGTGAAATGGAACGTGAGCCTTTAGGCCACTCTGGCTCTGTCACTCGCCCGTTGCACAAGTTCGCGTGAAGCAATACGCTTCGCTACCGTTCGGGAGTAACTGATGAGAGAGTTCCGTGTGCCGGGATTGATCCTGACCGGGTCCGGGTCGTCGCTCGGGATCGGGCGCATTCTCCGGATGCGGGGAGTGCGTCACGCATTCGTCGTGTCCGACTGGTTCATCCTGGCCACGGCTGGTGCGCGTGAGGTCCTCGCTGCAATCGCCGATGCCGGCGTGCAGGTGACCACGCATGACCGGGTGACCGGCGAACCGACGATGGTGATGGTTGAACGGGCGCATCGGGATTGTGTGACCGCTGGTGCCGATGCGGTGATTGGGCTTGGTGGGGGCAGCGCAATGGACGTTGCCAAGGCGGTGGCCATTCTCATGGCGCACGACGGTCCGCTGACACGGTTCGAGGGGGCCGAGAAGGTGCCCGGCGGACGTATGCCCCTGGCGTGCATCGCGACGACCGCGGGCACAGGATCTGAGGTCACCCGGTTTGTGATCGTCACCGATGAGGCGCGTGATCGCAAGATGCTGATATCCAGTTGGGAGGCGATGTCCGACATTGCGGTGGCCGATCCCGACCTGACGCGCGATGTGCCATCGAGGCCGATGGTCGCGGCGGGTATCGACGCGCTGACCCACGCAATCGAGTCGTATGTCTCGCGCCGGTCGCAACCGATGACCGACCCGCTAGCACTGAGTGCGATCACGCGACTGTCACGGGCATTGCCACGTGTGCTTGCGAACCCGCGTGACGACGAAGCACGGGCCGAGATGTCGGTTGGGGCGCTCGAGGCTGGGATCGCATTCAGTAACGCGTCGGTCGCCCTGGTACACGGCATGGCGAGGCCGTTGGGCGCGTACTTCGGGGTCTCTCATGGCATGGCGAATGCGGTGCTGCTTCCGGCGGTGTGCGAGTTCTCTCGCAGGGATGCCACGGACCGGTACGCGCGGATTGGCACGGCAATGGGTGTTGGCGACGGATCCGGCGATGGTCGCGACACCGTGACGGCCATCGCCGACCTGTGCCGGTCTGTCGGGGTGCCCACGCTCTCTCACCTCGGGGTTGCCCGGGATGCGTACGACCTGGTGCTAGGGGCAATGGCGTCAGACGCTATCGCGAGTGGCAGTCCGGCGAATAATCCGCGGATTGCCACGGAGGCGGAGATCGTGGACCTGTACCGGGCGGTGTGGGCGTAGGTGAGAGTTCCCCACCACCAACCCCGGCCTCATCGCCCCCGATTTACATACGCTTCGCTTCCACACCCCTCGCTGCGCTCTCACCCCCCCCGTCGCCCCCCTTTGTTTATATGTTCGTTCCTCACAAAGCCCGCCTGATTTATATGCTCCGCTCCGCTCCGCTTGGCCCTCCCCCGTTGCGACAGGACGGGGGAGCGGTGGTCCGGATCGCGCGGAGATGCCCGCGGACCTGAGAGGTGGCGTGGCGCTCCCAGGATGCTGGGCATTGCCTTGATCTTCAGCACGTCCGGTGGTAGCGTGGTCTCACGGCGGTTCCGGGAGAGACGGCGGGCCGCGAGGGAGAGACGGACGTGAACCAGTCAGGAGGACGCCGCCTGCTTCGCGGCGCACGCGTGTGGGACGGGACAGGGCGCCCGCCGATCTTCCGCGGGGCGGTCCTCATCGAGGATGGGCGGATCCGTGGGATCGGGCCGGTTGCGGATTTCGAGGGCCTGACCGACGTTGCCATCGATGACTTCCCGGGCGCAACGATCCTTCCGGGACTGGTTGATGCGCACACCCATCTAGTGGGGTTTGGCGACGGCCGGCCCGGGGACGCGCTTCCGGATGTCACACCGGAACTCCTCCTCCTGCAAGCCGCGCGGAACGTGCGGGCACATCTGCATTCAGGGGTCACGACGCTGCGTGACCTGGGGACGCCAGGCCGGATCTCGTTCCAGTTGCGCGAGGCGGCAAGGCAGGGGATTTGCGAATCACCACGCCTGATCCTCTGCGGGCGTCCGATCACGATCACCGGCGGGCACCTCTGGTACTTCGGCCAGGAGGCAGATGGTGTCGAAGGCGTACGCCAAGCCGTCCGGCAGGTGGTGAAGGAAGGCGCCGACGTCATCAAGATCATCGCAACTGGTGGAAGCACGCGCACCTCGTATCCCTACCGGGCGGCCTACACGCCGGCGGAGATCCAGGCGGCGGTTGACGAGGCACACCGGTTCGGCAAGCCGACGGCGGCCCACTGCGTCTCCATCGAGGGCATGACCAACGCGCTTGATGCCGGGGTGGAGACGATCATCCACGGGGTCTTCAAGGAACCCGATGGCACTGACCGTTTTGATGAGAAGGTCGCTGGGCGGATCGCATCCGCGGGTGCGTGGGTGGATTACACGGTGGCCCAGGGTGCAATCCGCTTGCGGACCCTGGAGGCCAAGGCTGCTTCGAACCCTGACATTCCACTGACCGCCGCCGAAACGGACGAGATGGAAGTCCTGGTGGCGTACCGGGCGGTGCGTGAGGACCACTACCGGCGGTTGCGGTCGCTGGGGGCGCGATTCGTATGCGGAAGCGACTCCTCTTGGATGTGGTACCCGATGGGTCACTTCGCCGAGGAGATTATCGAATCGGGTGTGTGGGGGTTGCCGGCACTGGATGCCTTGCGAGGCGGGACCTCGTACTCGGCACAGGTACTGGGAGTTGCGTCGGAGACGGGAAGCCTGGTGCCGGGATTGCGCGCCGACATCCTGGTGGTGGGCGGGGATCCCCTGCACGACTTGACGGCGTTACGGAACGTGCAGGCGGTCTATGCGAACGGGTTGCGTGTGACCGGAGCCGGCACCGGACCGTCAATCGATCACGCAGACGATGAAAGCCCTCACCGATGACCGATCGCGGATATACCGTCGGCGTCATCCTGACCGCGCATCCGCATACCATCGCGCACTTGCGGACTCTCGATGTCCTGCCCGACGTCGAGGCAATCCATGTGGCGGTACTGGACGGGCTTGATCTTGCGACTTTGGACGTGCCCACGCGGAAGGTCGTGCGTACCTATTCCTCAGCGACCGCGTCGCCTACTTCCCATCGCGACGGGGCAGTGGGCGTTGCAGTCGCTCCGAATGAGTCAAGGTCGGTTCGCGTTTCCAGCAGTGAAGCCGCGTTGGCCGGGCTACTTTCCGAAGCTGCGTCGCTTGATGCGGTGATCGTGTGCGTCCGGACCGACCTGTGCCCGGCGGTCCTGGATGCATGCATTGATGCGGGCCTTCCGGCGCTGTTCGAAAAGCCGGGTGCGCTTGATGCGGCAACGCTGCATCGCCTGGACGCGAAAGCGCGTGGTGCCGGGATCCCTCTGGGTACCTTCCTGAGTTGGCGCGCGCATCCTGCGGTAGTGCAGGTCCGTGATGCGGTTCGTGACGGTGCCATCGGACACCTGCTCGGCGTCGAGGGGCGGATGATTACCTCTCAGGTGCGCTTCCGCGATCCATCGCACTGGCTGTTCCGTCGGGCGACGGCGGGGTCGGGGATCCTGTCGTGGCTTGGTTGCCACTTCCTGGATGCGCTGTGCTTCATGATCGACGACGAGGTGGCGGAGGTCACGGCGTTTGTCGGGAACCGGAACCCGGAGGCCATTGAGGTGGAGGACACCGCCTGCCTGGCATTGCGGTTCCGGGGTGGGGCACTCGGCACGTTCAATGCGGGGTATCACCTGGTGGGAAGCGTGCCGGGCTACATGGGTGCGTCCTACGACACCTTTCTGGCCCTGCGCGGGACATCGGGATTTGCGCGCTTGCCGCTGTCGGACGGTGCATCGGCAACGCTGATGAGTGAGGCACCGGGATGGCGCGAGGGTGGGCGTCGCGAGTGGCGCTACGACTTGCCGGCGTCATCGGCGTACCACGGGGTGCCGGGCGAGGAGTTCGTCCGTCAGTTCCTGAGGGCGTCGCGTGCGCGGACGACGGCACTGGCACCCATCGGGGCCATTGCACACATTCTGGATATCGTGGAGGCGGCGATCCGGTCATCCGAGACCGGCACGGCGCAACGGGTCGTTCAGGCGCCGCGAGGCTGATCCCCGCTGCATCCGGCCGGGTGGTGTGGGGTGAAGATCAGGGGTGATGGGGTTGGTGAGACGCATATAAAGGAGAGAAGTCCATGAAGATCCATCGTGCCGGGATCGTCGGCCTGACGGGCATTGCTGCGGGGGCGCCGCCACCGATTCCGGATCCCGTGTTCGGGCACGCGCACGGCGACAACCATGCGAGTGGCTACGCGCAGATTCCCAACGTGACGGTTGTCGGCGCGTGCGACCTGGTGCCGGAACGCAATGCCGAGTTCGTCCAGAACTGGGGACACCGCTGGCCGGAGGCGCGCACCTACACCGATTTCCACGCGATGCTTGCCGAAGCACATCTGGACATCCTGAGTGTTGTCACGCCGGACCATCGTCACGCCGACATCGTGGTTGCTGCATGCGAGGCCGGGGTGAAGGGGATCTACTGCGAGAAGCCGATCGCCACGACGCTGGCTGATGCCGACCGCATCCTGGCTGCGTGCCGGGCACACGGCGTGGTGCTGTCGATCGATCACACGCGACGATGGCGCCAGATCTGGCATCAGGCACGCGTGCTGATCCGGTCAGGGGCGCTCGGGCCGTTGCGACGGATCGTGGCGACGCTTGCCGGGCCGCGCGCAATGCTGTTCCGCAATGCCACGCATCTGGTGGACACGGTCAACTTCTTCGCCGAAAGCGACCCGGCGTGGGTGATGTCCGACCTCGACGACGCCCATTCCGACTATCCGCCCCGGTATGCGGGTGATGGCGGGCGTGATCCGGCCACCGACCCTGGGGCAAGCGCGTACGTGCGGTACGAGAATGGTGTGCGGGCCTTCATCTGCGCGAACAAGGATGGACTGGCGCGCTTTGAACTGCGATTGGACTGCGAACACGGGCGCATCTCGGTGGACGATTCATCGGGTGCTGCCGAGGTGACGCAACTCGCGAGGCCGGCCCCCGGTGGTGGAGATGCTCAGGGCGATGCCCGTCCGGTCAAGTGGCTGTTGCCGACGGCACCGGTAGCGACGGGAGGACTGGAGGCCGGACTGCGTGAAGTGATCTCGCATGTCGAGGCGAAAGCACGGGGTGAGGCCCCGGCATCTCCGCTGGTCTCGACGGGCGAGGATGGACGGCGCACCCTCTCAATCCTGCTCGGCATCCTGCAATCGAACCACCGGGGCAACGTGAAGGTCACCTACCCGATCGCTGACATTTAAGGCCGGGCACGGGAGAGGCTTGGTCCGCGGGTATCGCTGCCGGCGTTCGAGCCGAGTGGTGCAAGGGTATCCCTGCCCGCCTCTCCCTAGTCACGCTGATTGCACTATGCTTCGCACCCCGCCCCGATGGAGGGGAGGGAGAAAGAGGGATCCGATCATGAAACTGGGAACCGTCACGCTGACAAACGGCGCACACCGGCTGGTCGCGCCTGTGGATGCCCACGATGCGCCGGAGGCGGGTCCGTGGATTGACCTGCACGAGGCTGGTGTGGCGGCGCATGTCGCGCATCCGCACGTCCTCGGGTCGCTCGAGGCACTGCTTGAGGCCGGTGACGAGGGCTTGCACGCGGCAAAGGTGGCGCTCGACCACGCGCATTCCCATGCCGGGGCTGGGGCGTCGTGGATTGTGACGGCCGATGGTGCCCGCTTGCGTGCGCCAATCCTGCGCCCGGGCAAGGTGCTTGCGTTGGCCGGGAACTACATGGCGCACCGGATCGAGGGTGCAAGTGGCCTGACGACGCCGGCCGAACAGCTGGTGCCAGAGGTCTTCTGCAAGCCGATGACATCGATCGTCGGGCATGGCGAGGCGATCCGCATTCCAGGGGCACCCGTGATTGCGACCGACTATGAAGGTGAGCTCGGGGTGGTGATCGGTCGTCGCGGACATCGCATTTCCGAGGCCGATGCCATGCAGTACGTGGCGGGGTACTTCCCCCTCAACGATGTGTCGGGACGCAAGCTTGATCCCGGGATGGATCGTGACCCGGCGCAGGCGGCACGGAATGGGTACTTCGACTGGCTGATTGGCAAGTGGCCCGACACGTTCTGCCCGATCGGGCCGTGGATGGTGACCGCAGACGAGGTTGCCGATCCCATGAACCTGCACATGGTTGTGCGCGTGAATGGCGAGCAGCGTCAGGAGACTTCGACGGCGATGATGCTCCATTCCATCGTGCGGACGATTGCGTGGTGCTCGAAGTTCATGACCTTTGAACCGGGAGACATCATTGCCACGGGCACTCCGGCCGGTGTCGGCAGTGCGCGGGGGATCTTCCTGCAGGCGGGCGATGTGGTCGAGGTGGAGATCGAGGGTCTCGGCATCTTGCGCAACCCGGTGGTTTGACGATTACTCGGCGCGCTGGTGCCCTCGAACAGGAAGTGGTGTGGGTGGATGGGAGTACTTGGTTGCTCTGACCTGGGAGCGCCGGCGCCCTCGCCGGCAGGATCTGACGGGTTCGCGAAGATGTTCACGGCTTGGTGCACAGGTCGCGGCACGTATCCGCAGGAAGTGGTGCATCCAGATTGGGGGCAGGCGAGGGCGCCGGCGTTCCCAGGATGACGCGCCTGCGAAGTCGTTTGATAACCCTTGTTGCCTCACCGACGTCTGGTGTCACGCAATCTCGGGCGATTGTGGCAGCTTCCTCGTGGAGGTCGCGTGGGTGAACCGGGGGTTGCGCTGCTCCCAGGCTGACGCGCCTGTAGGTGGTCGGGCGCGTATGCTTTTCCGTGGCGATGCGTCTGGGGGGTGACTTGCCAAGCGCATCCACGGACGCCAACTGACCATGCCCCCGGCCCAAGGCGAGTACCCGCTGGGCACCTCTCAAATCCGCACAGGAACCTTCACGCTGATGACACAACTGACCCCGGCCCGGGCGATGACCGCCCCGGCACTTCCAGACCACGCCCCTGTCTTCCTTGCCCCGCGGGGCACGACCCGGCCGTGGTACGACCTTTCCACCGTCGATCCGATGAGCCTGACCTACGACGATGTCCTGCTGGCACCCCAACCTCAGACCGAAGTGGAGAGCCGGCGCCGGGTGGATACGTCAGTGCCGTTCGGTCCGTGGCGTCTCGACCTTCCAGTGGTGACCGCGCCGATGGACACCATTGTCGGGGACGACATGCTTGCGCTATTCGAGGAACTTGGCGGGTGCACCTTCTGGCCCCGTTGCGACGATCCGGTCGCTGTGGCAGTGGCCCACCGGGTGCGGTTCGGTCCCGGTGTGCGGTGCGCGTATTCGATCGGTCTTGGTGACCGACCCGAATCGACCATCGAACTTGCCCGCGCACTTGCCGATGCAGGAGTGCGGATGATCCTGATTGATATCGCGCATGGCGGGCAGGCGCGGCTGGTCCGGACACTCGGCGCCCTGCAATCGCATCCGGACCTTGCCGAGGTCGTCTTCGTGACCGGGAACATCGCGACGGCGTCGCAGGCAAGGTCGTACCTCGAACCGGAACCGGTGGCAACGTACGTGCGGGTCGGGGTCGGGTCGGGTGGCCTCTGCACGACGCGCCTGATCGCCGGGACGGGTGTGGGGCAGTTGTCGGCCATCTTTGACGTCGCCGGGACCGGATTGTCGGTGATCGCCGACGGTGGCGTGCGTCATCCGGGCGACGTGGCAAAGGCGCTGGCGGCGGGATCCCAGGTGGTGATGATCGGCAGTCTCCTCGCGGGGACTGACGAGACACCGGGTGAGGTCATCGACGACGGCCACGGGCCACGAAAGTTCGTGCGCGGGCAGGCCAGTTTCTCGTACATGATCGACAACCAGATTGCGGTCGACAAGCATCGTGCGCCCGAAGGTGAAGCGGGCTTCGTGCCGGTCAAGGGATCGGCCCGGACAATCCTCACGCAGGTGAGTGGCGGACTGCGGTCGGCGATGTCCTACACCGGGGCGGCGAACCTGGCCGAGTTCCGGCGTCGCGCGGTCTTCACCTTGGTGAGCAACGCGACGTTGTTCGAGAACCAACCCCACATCTTTCGCCGGTAGCGCGGGGGAGATGCGTCAGACCCCCTCCCATGTTGCGACGCGAGAGGGGAGGGGGGTCTATCCGCCGATCTGGCTCATTGATCGCGAGGCGCGCTGAAACGCTTCGCCTTCGTTGATCTTGTGCTTCTGTTCCTTCGCCCAGACGGCGCGACGGATCAGGCGTTCGAGTTCGGTGTCGTCGGCACCGTTGCGCATCGGTGATTTGAGATCGGTCTCGTCGACCGAGAAGAGGCAGGTGCGCAACTGGCCGTCTGCAGTGAGGCGGATGCGGTCGCAGGTGCGGCAGAACGGCTGTGTCACCGGATTGATGAACCCCACGTCGCCGAGGCCGTCACTGAACCGGTAGGTCACGGCAGTGCTTGAAGGATCCTGGCCCGGGATCACATCCAGTGGCCACTGGGCGTTGATGATCGCGCGGATCTCGTCACCGGGAAGGACCTGTTCGGTCTCCCAGTTCCCTTCGGCATCGAGGGGCATGAACTCGATGAACCGCATGACGTATGGCTTGCGACGCGCGAGGCCGGCGAGGGCGAGGATGTCTTCCTCGCGCGTGAACCCGCGGACGGCGACGGCGTTGATCTTGATCGGGGTGATGGTGGGGTAGGCCTCAAGTGATTCGAGACCGGCCATCACTTGGTCGAGGGCGTCACGGCGGGTGACCTGCCAGAAACGCTTCTGGTCCAACGTATCCAGCGAGACGTTGATCCGCGTCAGACCGGCGGACGCAAGGGCCGGGGCGAGGCGGGGCAGGAGGATGCCGTTCGTCGTGAGCGAGAGGCTCTTCAGGCCATCAGCCTCGAGCGGCGCAAGGCGTGCGATCAGATCCGGCAAATCGCGCCGGAGGGTAGGTTCGCCACCAGTCAGGCGAATCTCGTTTATCCCGAGACGCACGAAGAGGCGTGAGAGGCGGTCGATCTCCTCGAAGGTCAGGATGGCATCGTTTGGAAGCCAGTCGAGGCCCTCTTCCGGCATGCAGTAGGTGCACCGGAAGTTGCATCGGTCGGTGATCGAGATGCGCAAGTTGCGGATCAGGCGTCCGAATGAGTCGACGAGGGGCCCGGTGGTCGGGATCTCGGACAGTTCGTGAACGGTGATTCCGGCACTCTCGGAAACCATGGGAAGGTGGCGGCGGGTTGGTGTCGTCGTCATCCTGTCGTGTGGCTTCCGGACGTGCGGGCCGGGGACGGGTGGTAACGACCACCATCACGGCTCAGACGCATGCGACAGCGTACCACCATTCGGGGTGGGGCCAACCGGAACCCCAATGGCTGCGTTGGTCTAGCGTCGTGCGAAGGCGGTGCGCAGGGCCAGCAGGATGAAGACGCCTCCCATGAAGCGGTCGAACCAGTGCCCGAAAGCACGGAAGGTGCGACGGACCGTCCCGTGACCGAAGAGGGTGGCGACGACCGACGTCCAGATCACGGTGGAGATCAGGATGTAGGCGCAATAGAGGAGGCGTGGCGCCACGGGGGTGTTTGCGGAGACGGCCATTGCAAAGAGGGACAGGTAGAACAGCCCCGCCTTGGCGTTGAGTGAGGTGATGAGGACACCTGTCCAGAAGGTTCGAAGGCGGGTCGGGACTTCGGTGGGGATGGGACTGGCTTCGAGGGCCGTGTCTGGCGTGTCCGGGCGGGTCAGGCGAAGTGGATCAAGATCAGGTGGCGCTGGGCGGGAGCGCAGCGCGCAGAAACCCAGCCAGGCAAGGTAGGCGGAACCCGCGTACTGGAGGATCAGGTAGACAAGGTCCGATTGGGTGGCAAGCAGGGCCGCGCCGAACGTGGCGTATGCGAGCGGCACGACCGTGCCGGTTGTCACGCCCAAGGCGGCGGTGAGGCCGTGGCGTCGTCCGTAGGAAACACTGTGACGCACGACGACGACGAAGTCTGGCCCGGGGCTCATGATCCCGAGCCATGAGACGGTAGCGATGGTCAGCAGTTCAGTCCAGTCAAGCATGCGGTCTCGTGGCCCGACGCGAATGGTACGCGGTGATCTGGCGGGTGGTGTGCATGCCACCTGTTGTTTGGAAGGCCGCGTGAGGCATGGAGGATCATGCCGGCGAGGGCGCCGGCGCTCCCAGGGGTGCGTGGCTGAATGGGGATTTCGGCGATGGTCTTCAAGATCGGGTGTGGCTGGCCGGCTGTTTCGGCGAGTTGGGCGTGCCTGAACGGCGATCCCAAGGGTGGGTCCGCAATGGTGCGCCATGGAAGCGGGAAGCGCGTACCATCGGGGCGACATCGCGACCGGGGCACAGATGCCGATCGGTGCATGGGACCACCGGTTCCACGGTGAGGGGGAACGACAGTGAGCGAGTTGCGGAGCCAGCGGCTGCGGAAGGTGAACCATCAGGGTGATGCCCTGCGACTGGGCATGAACTGGACCGAGGAAGATCTGGGCAAGCCCCAGGTCCTCGTGGAGAGTGCGTACGGGATGGGGCATCCCGGCACCTTCCATTTCAAGCCCCTGATCGATGAGGTCTCCAACGGTGTCTTCGAGGCGGGTGGCAAGCCCGGCATCTTTTACGCGTCGGATATCTGCGACGGTGTGGTGCAAGCACATTCGGGGATGAGCTACTCGCTGGTTTCGCGCGATGTGCAGACGGCGCTGATCGAGATCCACGCCCTCGGGCATCCGCATGACGGCGCGGTCTTCATCTCCGGAAATGACAAGTCGGTGCCGGCGCATCTCATGGCGATTGCCCGGTGCGACCTGCCAAGCATCCTTGTGCCGGGTGGGACGCAGTTGAATGCGCCGAACTATGTCACCAGCGACCAGTTGTGGGGCATGGGTGCGGCGGTATCACGGGGTGAACTGCACCAGGCAGACCTGGAACTGCACCAGAAGGGCGCGTGCCCGACGTGTGGTGCGTGCCAGTTCATGGGGAGTGCCTCGACCGGTCAAGTCCTTGCCGAGGCGCTCGGCCTGGCGTTGCCCGGGTCGGCACTGATCCCGGCGCCGTTGGCAATGCACTTGCGGATTGCCCGGGCGGCGGGCAAGCAAATCCTCAAGTTGATCGAGATGGACCTGCGCCCCAGCCAGATCCTGACGCGCGAGGCATTCGAGAACGCCATCGTGCTGCACGCGGCGGTCGGTGGGTCCACCAATTCGCTCATCCACCTTCCGGCAATCGCACGCGAGGCGGGGATTGACATCACCATCGACGACTTCGACCGCATCCATCGAAAGGTGCCGGTCCTGGCAAACGCCAAGACGACGGGCATGTATCCGGTGGAGTACCTCTGGTATGCGGGCGGGGTGCCGGCGGTGATGATGGAAGTGCGGGAGTTCCTGCATCTTGACTGCATGACGGTGACTGGGAAGACACTGGGCGAGAACCTCGAGGAGGTTGATCGCGGGTCGTTCTTCATCCAGACGCGCGGGTTCCTGGCGAACGTCAAGGTGGAGCAGCGCGAGATCATCCGTCCGCGCGAGGATCCGTTCGGGCCGGAAGGTGGCATTGCCGTGCTGCGGGGCAACCTTGCACCCGGTGGTGCGGTGATCAAGCACTTCTCCGTGCCAAAGGAGATGCACGTCCATGTCGGGCCGGCGCGGGTCTTTGATACCGAGGACCAGGCCGTGGATGCGTTGCTGGCGCGACACGTGGTTCCCGGTGATGTGGTCGTGATCCGGTACGAGGGGCCAAAGGCGAACGGCATGCCGGAGATGTACTACGCCACGGCGATCATCGCATCGAGCAAGGAACTCTCGGCGACGTGCGCGGTGATCACTGACGGTCGGTACTCAGGCGCGGCGAAGGGTCCGGCGGTTGGGCACATCACTCCCGAGGCGATGGATGGCGGGCCGCTTGCCCTGGTGTACGAGGGTGACCTGATTGAGATCCATGTGCCAGACCGACGTCTTGCCGTGGTTGGCACGGCCGAGGCAGGCCGTCTTGATCCGGAGGCGGTCGATGCCGTCCTGGCAACGCGTCGGGCATTGTGGGTGAAGCCGAAGTCGCGCCACGTCAAGGGAATCCTGGCCTTGTACGGTCGCGTCGGTGCCGGTGCGAACGAGGGCGGTTATCTGGCGTAGGGATCGTCCGGGACGGTCTTCGCGGGGATGGTGGTTCCCCTTTTCCCTGAAAATGGGTAAGGGGCACATTTCCCGAGCTTCCGATTGCGTGGGTCGGTACGCTGATGAAATCTGGTGCCATGGATGATCCGCCCATCGACTGACGCCCACCGCCCGGTGAATCCGCATGATGGCCGGGTGGTTCTGTTCAGGCGCGTGATCGGGTCGATTGCGATGGTTCCTTCACGTGCCCATCAGGTTGCGTGACAGGTCACTTTAT
>BJHB01000043.1:0-12495 GCA_014191415.1 Chloroflexota bacterium | reverse complement strand
TGGCCTAGGATCTGTCGAGAAATCAATTGCGGTTCGATTGCTGAAGGCGAGAACCATAAATCCGCCGTGACTCGAGAATGTTGGTGACACAGGTCTGGCCCGGCCGCGCAATCGACCCTCTGCCTACCACTGTCTATACGCATGAAGGTCTGTTGAGTTGCGCCCGCGGAACAGGCCGGCGTGACGGGTGCTTCTCTCAGTCCGGATACACGAACACGAACGTCAGGTCGTTCACGTTGGTATTGGTGGGACCAGTGACGATCAGATCGCCGGCGCGTGCCAGCGCTTCATTCGAGTTATTTGCGTTCAGGGCTTCACGGGGGTCGATGCCGGCATCGCGCATGCGCCCGAGGGATCCGGAATCGGCGAAGCCTCCGGCCGCGTCGGTTGGACCATCCGAGCCGTCGGTGGCTAAAGCCACTATCAACGTTCGAGGCACGTTTGCCATTGCAAGGGCGGCGCTCAATGCAATCTCCTGGTTTCGCCCACCTTTTCCGTGTCCACGAACGGTCACGGTTGTCTCACCACCAAAAACAACCATCGCGGGAAGGTTGAGCGGCTTGTGACGGTGGACCAGTTCACGACCAATCGCGACTGCGAACCGGGCAACCTCCCGCGCTTCGCCTTCCATGAATGACGTGAGCATCAACGTGTTGAAGCCAAGCTCATTGGCGCACGCAATCGCTGCGTCAGCTGCGATGTCATTGCTTCCGATCACGACAGTCCGAGCCTTGTCGAAAAGCGGATTTCCCGGCTTGGGTGTTTCATGCGTTTCGCCTCGCTCGCCGCGCCGGAGGGCGTCTTCTACGGACTGGGGAATGCGTCCCAAAAGATCGAACTCATTGAGAACGCCAATAGCGTCGGCGAACGTCGTTGTATCCGGCACGGTTGGTCCGGATGCGATGAAATCAAGCGGGTTTCCAACTACGTCGGAGAGAACGAGGGTCAACACCGTCGCTGGAGCAGCCAATTCTGCGAGGCGTCCGCCTTTCACCCGCTCGATGTGCTTCCGGATCGTGTTGATCCGGGTGATGTCCGCGCCTGAACGGAGCAGCACGTCCGTGAGGGCTCGGTAGTCTGATAGCGAGATCCCATCATCTGGGAGGAGCATCAGGGCGGATCCCCCACCCGAGATCAAGCAAATCACCAGGTCTTCGGCTGTCGCTTCGTGTAGAAGCTCAACGATTTTCGCGGTTCCGTCCAACCCGGCTTGATCTGGGACTGGATGGGATGCCTCATGCAAGTGAATGATCCGGGTCTCATCGGTATACCCGTACTTCACGTTTACGTGGCCGGACGAGATGAGGTCGCCAAGGATTCCCTCAAGCGCCCGCGCCATAGGCGCACTCGCCTTCCCAGCACCGACCACGATGATGCGCTTGTATAGTCGAAGGTCGTAGGCGTTCCCATTGACAATCAGCTGGTCTCCATCGCGCCTGAGGGTGCGTCGAACCGCCTCCGCTGGGTCGACTGACGCGAGTGCCTCCCGCATGATCTTCCATGCTACGGCTCGCGCGGCTGCAAAATTCAACGTAGTCGCCGTCGCGACACTTTTGGCACCGTCGGCATGAGTTTGCTCGTTCACGGACGCTACGTTAGCATCGGTCGGACGCACCGCGCTTATCGTCGACTTTACGATGGTGCCGTAATCCGCACGAGACCAATCGCTCGGCTTCCGGTCCGGGTGCCGACACACAATCCACGGGAGGATTCAATGGCGCGACCAGTCACCCTCTTTACCGGCCAATGGGCAGACTTGCCACTCGAGGTTCTTGCCGGGAAGGCAAAGGAGTTCGGTTACGACGGCCTCGAACTCGCATGTTGGGGTGACCACCTCGATATCAAGCGCGCGGCTCACGACCTGGCGTACTGCGCACATCAACGGGAGATACTGTCCCGGCACGGTCTGGAATGCTGGGCAATTTCTGCGCACTTACAGGGGCAGCTGATCCTGGATCATATAGATGAACGCAACTCGGGGTTCGCTCCTGCAGAATTGCGCCACGACCCCGAGGCCGTTCGTGCATGGGGCACTGGCCAAATGATGCTCGCCCCCTTGGCAGCGAAGAACATGGGCGTCAAGGTCGTCAATGGGTTCACGGGTTCAAGCATCTGGCACCTCCTTTTCCCATTCCCACCCCAGTCTCAGGCGCTGATTGACGCCGGGTACGCCCTCTTTGCAGAGCGATGGACGCCAATCCTGAACGAGTTCAGTGCGAATGGGATCAAGTTCGGTCTCGAGGTTCATCCCACCGAAATCGCCTTTGACTACTACACCGCCCAAGCCTCGCTCAATGCAATTAACAATCACCCGGCATTTGGATTCAACCTCGATCCAAGTCACTTCATTCCTCAAGGCGTAGATCCGGCCATCTTTGCCCGAGACTTCGCAGATCGTATTTTTCACATGCATGTCAAGGATGCCAAGGTCAATCGTGATGGACGCGCCGGAAGTTACGGGAGTTTCCTCTCGTTTGGTGACCACCGTCGTGGCTGGGATTTCCGATCGCCTGGCCATGGGGAAGTTGACTTCGAAAGCCTGATTCGTGCCCTGAATGACATCGGATACGCCGGTCCCCTTTCGGTGGAATGGGAGGACGCGGGCATGGATCGTGAGCACGGGGCGAGGGAAGCCGCTGCCTTCTGCCGCAAGATTGACTTCCGCCCGTCCAATTTGGCGTTTGACGCGGCGTTCAGCCGCTAACGATTTGCGAGCGGTTCGCCGTCGTCTCGTTCGAGGCATGGCACGACGCCCGTTACAACATTCGGGAAAGAATTGACGATGAGCGAACAGGTCGGTTTCTTGACCATGGGGTCTGCGGCTTCGGGCGGTCCGGTTCCGGAAATTGGGATCGGGATGCTCGGATATGCATTCATGGGCAAGGCCCATTCGAATGCATTTCGCACCATCCCCTACATGATCCAGCCATTGGCCGCAATGCCTAAGATGGTGGCCCTTTGCGGACGCAACCGGGACGCCGTGACGGCGGCGGCGACCCGGTTCGGGTACGAAAAGGTGTATCTGGACTGGCGTGAGATGTTGAAGGATGATTCCATCAAATTGTTCGACAATGGTGGCCCAAACAACATTCACGCGGAACCGACCATTGCTGCCGCCGAGGCGGGTAAGCACGTCCTCTGCGAGAAACCGCTGGGTCGGTCGGCGCATGAGTCGAAGTTGATGCTGGACGCCGTCCGCAAGGCCGGTGTCAAACACATGTGTGCGTTCAACTATCGCTTTGTCCCCGCGGTACGCCAGGCAAAGGCGCTACTCGAACGCGGAGCGCTCGGGCGCATCTTTCATTTCCGCGCCCGCTATCTGCAGGAATGGGGCAATAGCCCTGACGTGGCCCAGTGGCGGTACCACGCTGACACCGCCGGGAGTGGTGCGCTTGGGGACCTTGGCGCACACATAATCGATTTGGCTCGGTTCCTGATCGGTGAGCCGACCGAAGTCAGCGCCCTGACCGCCACTTTCATCACCGAACGCGACGACCCTTCAGGTGCTGGCGGGCGTCTGCACGTGGACGTTGATGACGCATTCGAGGCGGTCGTGCGGTTTGCGAACGGGGCGGTTGGCACGCTCGAGGCCACCCGGTTTGCGCCAGGGCGCAAGAACCATAACGTGTTCGAGATCAACGGTGAGCTCGGGTCTATCGCGTTCAACCTGGAGAACATGAATAACTTGGAAGTGCACCTTCCAGACCACGATCCGAAGGATGTCCAAGGCTTTCGAAACGTCTTGGTGTCCGAGAGCTATCACCCGTTCTGGCAGCATTGGTGGCCGCAGGGTCACATCATTGGATGGGAACACACGTTCGTCCATGAGGTGAACCACCTTCTTGAGACCATTGTTGGCAAGCACGAAGTTGCCCCGTACGGTGCCGATTTCGTGGACGGCTACCGCAACGCTGTGATCTGCGACGCAATCATCGAATCAGCTCGCGAGGGGCGCCGGGTCGAGATCAGGTACCACGACTGAGCCCTGCGTGCCGATCCGGAGTAGAAAGCCAGGGACCCCGCCACCGTGAGTTGTGCGGGGGGTCCTTGCGTTCCTGGTGCGCTGATTGGTCAGGTAGAGACCATCGCGCTCGTCATGCGTCTCCATTTTGTTCTGGAGGTATCGGGCGTGTGGCCCCCTGACGGGACGCGTGCCCACGTGCGGTTCGAATAATGTCGCTGAACAGTGTGCGCGCCTCCATCGTGAAGTGCTCGCCATCCAGGCGGTTCTCAAGAGTGGCGAGGGCCGACGGGTCGTCGATTAGCGTGGCCAACCGGCCAATCAGGTACCCCGCAAATCGCGCGTGGACTCGCCACGCCACGGGTCGGGGCTGGTCTTCGTCAAGCAGCACCACCCAGTCTTTGGTGACACCGCCCTGCTGGCGAACGAGTGGTGCAGGAAGCCTCGAGATACGCATCAGTCCGTCGTCGTCTCCGGGTTTGGAAACGGCGGCAACCGGGGCGTGATGCACCGCATGACGGAATGAGACGGCTTGCGAGTTCGCTCACTGGAAACATGATTGGACTCTTTGGCCCCACGCCAAGCTTGCGGTCGCGATGGCAATGGCCCCATTCGGACTGCGAGGTGGGCTCAGGCTGGCGCACTGTCCTACACGGCCCGGGGAGGCCTTCTTTACGGTGCCGGAATCGGCTGCCAAGCCAAGCTGCGTGCCTGCTGAGTAAGGAGGCCGGTGGCATCAATCAGGAACCAGCGTAATGCCCACTCAGCGTCCTTTATGTGAAAGACCAAGGCGACCAACGGTGTTAGTTCTAGGGTGCTGTTGACACTCAGGCGAAGTGGGCGCGTATGCCAACCGTCGGTGAGCACGATCACCCGTCCTCGGTTATCTAGACGCCACCCAAGCAGCGATAGGCGCGCATCAGTAAATACATTGCTGACGAAGCCCGGGACATCGGGCACCGTATATCCGGTCTCCGGGATACCTCCGGAATAAGCTGCCACAACGACCCCGTTCGGATCCAACATCGCGGCGAATTCCTTCGCGTTCCGCTTGTCGAGCACCGACCGGGTACGCACAAGCGTAGAAATCAGTCGACCATCCGGCGGTGTCGCGCCAGGGGCCGGGGTTGCGATGGTGATAACGGGTTTTGCGGGGCGATCGGGAATGGTCTGCTGCTCCCAAACGGTCAGCGCGCCAAGAAGGAGGACGACCGCCAGAAGGGTGATCACCCGCCTCCAGTAGGCAAGAACCCCTACCGGACTGTTTGCGTCGCCGGTGTCGCCAAGCGGCTGACCGATCATCAACCCTGGCATGCTGAATTCGGGAGCCGCAACGTCAGGGAAACTGCCGGAACGCGTTCCATGCTCGTGGGTTTCTGCGGGGCAGTTGCCGGGTTCATGGTGTCGGTCGGACAGCCCTGCGGTCGGGTCGCGCCCCTCGGTCAATTCCGGGGGGGCAGGCACCTTGCCAATCTCAGGTGTGTTGTGGGATACATGTGCAAGGACTGGTTGCTCCGGCGTCACCGCGTCAGCGGAGGGCCGGTCATGCTTCCGATTGACCTGTTTGTCATCAACGCGTTCGGTCACCGGCACCCAGCTTCTGCGTGAACCACGCCATTCATTCGTTGCTGATGTTGCCATAAGGCGCCGCTACTTGGCGTCCAATCCACGTCAAAACGAGGCGCTCCGTGGCCAGAGCGGGATTACTACACTAGCGGGTGTGAAGAGTAACGAGACCGCAGTTGGAGGCGCGTCAGGTCCCGGTGTAGACGGTGACCCGCAAACAAGCGGACCTGTGACCTGCCTTTACGTCGTTTCAACCCCAATCGGCAATCTAGGGGACATGACGTATCGGGCGGTGAGTGTGCTCCGTTCAGTCTCACTGGTGGTTGCGGAGGACACCAGGCACACTGGCGGGCTACTCAAACATTTCGAGATCAAGTCGCCGATGGTCAGCTATCACGCGCACAATCGCGTTGCGCGGTTGCCGAGAATCCTCGATGCCCTTGGACGTGGGGATGTCGCGCTCGTCACTGACGCCGGCACCCCGGTTATTTCGGACCCCGGCCAGGAGCTTGTTGCGGCTGCGTGGTTGGCCGGCGCGCGAGTTGAGGCCCTTCCAGGTGCGTCAGCGCCAATGGCTGCGCTTGCCGTATGCGGGATGCCGTTCTCTTCCGCGCACTTTGTTGGTTTCTTCCCAAGGCGCGGTACCGAAAGGAGACGATTTCTATCGGATGTCATGGAGTGGCCCGGGGCAATTGTGGGGTTTGAGGCGCCTCATCGGTTGGAGGCGTGTCTTGCAGACATGATGGTCGTATTCGGAAATCGTGAAGTTGCCGTCTGCAACGACCTGACGAAAAAGTTTGAAAGAGTGTTCCGGGGAACGATCACCGACGCGATTGCCGATGCAGAGTCCCATCCGCCTCGAGGGGAATACACCTTGGTCGTTGCAGGACATGTCGAAGGTGACGGCAAACCAGTTCCGTTTTCCGAACCCGACAGCGTTTCCAGGATCGGCGCTCTGAGGAAAAGGTTTGATGAACTGGCTTCTGGCCAGGGCGGGGCTCGCGGTGCGCTTCGGACCCTTGTCGCCGAGTCCGGATTGTCTCGGAAACTGCTATACCGAGAATTCATCACGCGCGCCTGACCGGTTGTCCAGTCGGATGTGATGTCTGACACCGGTTCGTCGATGGCAAACTTGGAAACGGCGACGAGGGAAACAGAAGTTTGTCATCCCTCGCCTCAACACTGCAGACCTCGTCAGGCTATTTCGCGGGGACGGCTCCCCCGGCGACGTCCTCGCGGACGCCCGTCCGGCGCGCTATCAGACGCTTCGACAGCGTCTACGCTTGGTGAGGGTTCCGGCACCAATTCAATGGTTGGAACCTCGCCGACCTGGGCAACAGGTTCGAGTTCAGCATCACCCGGCGACCCAGCGCCTCGGACAGGGCGCCCGCCCCGGCGACGCCTCGGACGTGGGGTGCCTACCGACGCTGCCGTTGTCAGGTCGGTACCGTCGCCGTCTACTTCTACTTCCTCGGCCGACGACGCAACGGGCTCTGCGACTTCGGAGTCCTTCAGCGGAGTGATCTCTTCCGCCGCGGCAACGTGGGTCTCGGGTTCTCCCTCCGATAGTGGTGTATCCGTCGCAGACACCGCTTCGACAGGGGCCGAGGTAATTTGAGATGGAATTGCTTCGGTTGCCGGGGGCGGAGCGACAAAGCGGCGCAGCCTCTCACCTGGAAGTTGGACCCGTGGAGCGGACGGCATGGTGGTTGCGGGCGTGACTGATCGTGGTTCCACAACGGCTGGCTGAAGTTCGGGTGGGGCGATTTCTAAATCGCTTGTCGGTGCGTCCGAAACGTCGACGGGATTAGTCGGGTCGTCTGCTACGGACGGTGTGATCAGTACCGGCTGGGGCCTGCCAGCAAGTGGTGAAAGACCGTCATTGGCCCGGGTCCGGAAAGGACGAGGGGCAATCATCGGTGCGACGATCGGTCGTGCTATCGGAGTTGCAACCTGCGGACGGGTGGTGTCCGATGAGCGCGACCCACGGCTGGCCGACGGGGCCCCAGGTTGTGGAGCCACAGTCGGTACTTCGGGGGCCGGCGGCCCAGCCAGTTCCTGTGCCTCATTCGTATCTGAAGCATCTGACCCGACAATCGCCAACGTTTCTGCGCCGCGGCGACGTCGGCCACCACGGCGCCGGCGACGGGATGCCGCACTTGAGTCGTCGTCCAGTAAGTTTTCCGGGGAGAGAACCGAGCTACTTGCCGTTGATTGGGTCGGCATTGAAGGCGTGTTGACCACGATAGTCGGCGGCGCGATGCGAGACATAGCCTGAGAGGACGGGCTCATGCCCGAAAGCCCTTCGCCAGGACGCCGGAAGCCACGCGCGACGCGCAATGGGGGCACGGTGACGGGACGCGAGATGGCGAGAGGCTGCGGCGCCTCGCCCTCAAGGAGCTGGCGGTATGTCACGAACTCATCTGCGAGATCGCTCAAGGCGCTGGCTGTCCTGTCTGACCCGACGACGCCGGCAAACACTCCCCGCCTCTGGGCAAGACGCACGACTGGAATGAGGTCCTTGTCAGACGTCGCCATGATAAGCCTGGTTATGGATGGCATCAGCATCAGGAATTCGGCGACGTCAACCGCCATTGCAGTGTCGGCCAGGCTCTTGGCCCCGCCCGCACCATTCCGTGCCACGAGAGAACCACCGAGAGGGAGAACGGGGGCGTAGACCGCCTCGACACCGGCGTTATAGATGGCCAAGCGTTCGGTCGGGTCGCGCCATTCACCGTAAGCGCGCGAAACTATTAGGGTGCCGGCCCTTCGCGCCCATCGAAGGATTGGCCCGAGGTCAGGAGGACTGTCCGGCATTTCCTGCCGGAGGCCGATGGCAAAGTTGTCCCAATCGATGAAGAGCGCAACCGGCCCAGGGGCCGGGGCGGGGCGTCGGGATGTACGGTCAGTAACCACGGTGTACGGGGTGTCCTTTCATGCGGGCACCGGTCGTGGCGCGTATTGGCGAAACCTTGCGTTCTTTCAAGGAAGCCGGCAGCAGCCGGTGCAATTCCTGGAAAGAATTGATCCACATCCGGCGCGCGTCGACTTTGGTCGACGTCGGCGCACAAAGATTGGATCTTGCGTGTTGAAGCAGTGCGCAGTGACTGCACACTATCGGGCCGGGCTAACTTGCCAATCTCGTGGATATTGGGAGAGTGGCGCCACGTCCTCGTCGCGGTTGTGATGTCCTGACAGGTAATGCAGCCCATTTGGGGCGCAGGGTTTCCGCCTCTCGCACCACTCCCGGCTTGTCTAGGAATTGCGTCGCGGCGTCGTCGGGTTGACGGCATCATGCCGATGTCCGGCGCCAAGCGAGTCGCATCAGCGTGAGACCATGTCTCTCGCCGATCCTCCATCCAAACGGGGGTGGAGTGGCGTCAGTCTTCCGGTTCACTTGCGGATACTGACTTTGGCCGGATGCTTGCCGTTTCCGGATCGCATCACGGATGTGAAGGTACCGCTCGAGTATATCTGCTCGTTGGTTTGCTCGTTCAGCAACCGTCCGGAGTTCTGTTCATTGGCTCAGGCGCGTCGCAGGCCCACCACGTCCCGGGCGCCCGATGGCGCAGATTGGTGTCGCAAGGTTGTTGGAACTCATTGATACTCATGTGCATCTCGCGGATGTTCGGTTTGCCGACGATTTGCCGGAGGTTTTGTTCCGGGCACGTGACGCCGGTGTCGTTCAGTTTGTCTGCGTCGGGTATGACATCGAGTCGAGTGCTGAAGCGATCAAGCTCTCATTGACGTTCCCGGACATCGTCGCTGCGGTTGGCATTCATCCGAACCGCTCAGGCGATGCCCTTCCGGCCGCCCTGCGTGAACTCGATCTTCTCAGTCAGTCTCATGCAGTGGTCGCCATTGGCGAGTGTGGTTTGGACTTTTACCGCAATACAGAACCTCCCGATGTCCAGACGGAAGCGTTCATAGCCCAATTGCGGATGGCCGAAACCCGCGGTCTTCCGGTCATCGTTCACAGTCGTGACGCAATGGAGCAGACCCTTGATCTCATAGAAAAGTTCAATCCCGGGCGTCGCGGTGTTCTCCATTGTTTCGACGGCACAGTCGCAGATGTCTTACGTGCTGTTTCACTTGGGTTCTGGATTTCGGCTGCGGGTCAGGTGACCTACCGCAGAGACCGGACGCTCGCAGAGGCTCTGGTGTCAGTTCCTGCAGACCGCTTGGTGATTGAGACAGATTGCCCGTACCTGAGCCCTGCAGGGCATCGTGGCGAACGGAATGAACCGTCGCGCGTCCGGCTTGTAGCAGATGCGTTGGCAGCAATTCGTGGGTGTTCACTTGAAGAGTTGGCCGCGCAGACCACCGCAAACGCCCGGCGCCTCTTTGGGAAAGCGTGAACACACGGTCCAATTCCTTGGAGATTGACGGCAATCGACCAACACCGCGGACGGCCTACCGGATCACTGACATAATTCCCAATCAGCTCTCCAGACGGACTGCGACCGATGATCATCGAGGGTCAGAGGGTTGACCGTACGGATTTGTGCTTTTCTTGACGGTCACGTGTTGACGCGTCGTGGGGTTCGGCGAGTACGGTTCGGATGTGGCTACGATGAGTGAATTGCGCGATACGCCGAGTTCGACGATGACCTTTGCACCACGTCCAACTGGGTCTCCAACGACTTTTGCAGGGGAACGCATCAGCTACCAGCGCTTGATCGAAACGGAGTTGGCCGCGCTCGAATTAGCGGTCCATGGCATTGCGGATGTTCCGAATGCGGTGCTTGCCCGAACACTGTCGATAGTTCTGGGTGCTGGTGGCAAGCGCCTACGCCCTGCCCTGGTCCTTTTGGCGAGCCACGGAAACCCCCACGCGAGCCTCGAGCGACGCATTGCACTGGCGACGGCTGCTGAACTCCTTCACACCGCCACGCTCGTGCACGATGACGTGATCGACTTGGCTGCCTCCCGACGAGGTAGCCAGACCGTCAACCATGTATTTGGAAACACACTTGCAGTCCTGACCGGGGATTACCTCTTCGGGAAGTCGGGGGAGCTCGTTGCTGGCCTCGGTAGTCCCCCGATCATGAGCGTCTTCTCTTGGGCGGTGATGGAACTGGTCAAGGGTGAGATGCTTCGCCCGCAATTGACAAATGACCTGGCCGAGACCGAGCGTGAGTACGTGGCGAAAATCCGTGGAAAGACGGCCGTCCTGCTTGCGATGGCTTGCGAGACAGGTTCGATGCTCGATGCGGACGACCCTCAGGCTCGGTCAGCAATGCATGCGTACGGAATGAGCCTGGGAATGGCGTTTCAGATCATCGATGACGTGCTTGACTTCACGGCGACTGAGGCAGAACTTGGAAAGCCCGTCGGAAACGATCTGAGGCAAGGGACAGTGACGCTCCCGTCGATCCTTTTCATGCGCGAGCACCCGGACGATCCGACTGTTCGTCGTGTTCTTACTGGCGGCGCTTCAGACTCTGAGACTGAACGTGCAGTAGACGCGGTGCGTCACTCCCAAGCCATCGAACGTTCCCGGCAGTGTGCGGCGAAGTACGTTGCTGAGGCCGTAGGACACTTGGCGACGATGCCCCAAACGCCCGCACGGCGTGCGCTTGAAGCTTTGGCGGAATTTGTTGTTATTCGGCACGACTGAGAGGCGCCGATCGCCATTCGCGCTGTGGGTCCAAACCCAACCTACTCCCCAAGGAATGTGCCAGTGACGGGATGGATCCGGCGTCGGCCCCCGGTCAGCGTTGGCAATGACAAGGCGGCGTACGTCGAAGCAATGTTCGACGCGATAGCACGCCGGTACGACTTGATGAACCGGCTCATGACCGGTGGTCTTGACGTGGCCTCGAGGTCCGTCACCGTGGATACGGTGTACCCAGAGCTTGTTCAAACCGCGGTCGACATCGGCTGCGGCACTGGCGATCTCGCGTTTGCGCTTGCGAAACGAGCACCGCGCTCAAGGATCCTCGGGATTGACTTCTCAGCGCGCATGCTAGAGCATGCTGCGATCAAGCGTGTGTCGGGTTTCCCCAGCGATCAGGTCAGGTTTGTGCGCGGAGACGGGATGCGGTTGCCGGTCGCAGATGGCTCGACCGATGCTGTGGTAAGTGCGTGGGTTCTCCGGAACGTTGCCGATGTGTCTCAAGTGTTTTCTGAGGCATTCCGGATCCTGCGTCCGGGTGGGCGCGTGGCCTTTCTTGAACTCACCCCGGTTCGTTCAAAGTGGTTCCGGCCCTTGTTTCGCCTCTATTTCCATGGAGTGGTGCCGATCTTGGGTCGATGGCTGTCCGGACAAGGACAGGCCTATCAGTATCTGCCCGAATCGGTGGACCGGTTCCCGGATGCAGAGACCCTGGGGGAGATACTCAGGGAAGCAGGCTTTCCAAACGTGAGTGTTCGTCGTCTTGCATTCGGGACGCTCGCGCTCCATACGGCGACGAAGCCGGACCGATCGGTTGGGAAGGGTACCCACAGTGATGCGCAGGGGAGCAGGCCGGTCATCGGAAACGTCACTCCTGACCGTGCGCTTGGAGTTGAGGGTGGTCCACTGACACTCAGGTGGCCAGTTGACGGCGCATCGTGGAACAGTTCCGTGGCTCAACTGGATGCCCCACACGCCCTCCAGTCGTGGGAGTGGGGAGAGTTTCGCCGACAGGCGGGGTGGGTGCCGACCCGGGTTCTATTTGAGCGCGGTGGGCGACCGGTCGCGGCGATTTCTTTTCTGCGGCGGGCGACCCCGGTGCCGGGGTGGGGCGTGGGCTACGTCCCCAAGGGGCCCATTGTTGATTCACGGGCGGATGACGTGTGGCCTGAGGTCCTCGACCATGTCGCCAGGATTGCCAAGGACACCCGGTGCATCTTTGTCAAGATCGATCCCGACATCGAGGCTAGTCGGAGTGATATCCGGCGGACAATGCGGGAAGTGGGGTTCAAGCCGTCCAGACAACAGGTGCAGTACCCAAGCACGATGATTGTCGACACAGATGGACCCG
>BJHB01000042.1:0-12800 GCA_014191415.1 Chloroflexota bacterium | reverse complement strand
ACGCGCGATCCTCCATGATGTCGGCCATCACGGCCGTGGCTTCGGCGACCGTCAGGTCACGTCCAACGACGACCTTGGCGAGAGCTTCCACGATCATCTTGCTCGATCCCCTACGACTTGGGCGAGACGGATCCTCCACGCCCTACCCGTGGCTCGCGTTGCGCCGGTTGATGGGCATGCTTCCAACGCATCACCCTCTACTCCTCGACCATCGATCAAGTGACCCCGAAAGGAGGGCCTGGAGCTCGAACAAGCCGGTTTTCGGTGGGCGATGTGCCACATTGGTCCGCGGGCAACCTTTCCCACATATTCTTCTTTGGTCCCACGGTGCCCTTCCGATGCGGAAGCTTCCCGAGCGATATGTGGCCCCTTGTGTGCGCAGACCGCGGATACCTTGACCGAGACTAACCCCGGAACCAAGGCGGCACGGGCGGGCAAGGATGCCTGCGAGCCGAAGTGCCTCGAGGCCATTTCCTGCGAGACCAGGGTCCTGCAGTTGGCGTGAAGGCCGATGCCGTCTAGCGACGGACGCGCGCACTCGAGCCAGACCATCACGATGCTGTCCTCGGTTGGCGTTCATGCGACTGGTTCCAGATGTCGGCGAGATTGAGGAAGTTCCTGAGGAGATCCTTTCCCGCCTCGGTCTTGATGGATTCGGGGTGGAACTGCACGCCTTCGATCGGATGGACGCGGTGGCGGAGACCCATGATGAGGCCTGTATCGGTCTGCGCGGTCGGGACAAGCGTGTCTGGCAACCCCTGACGATCCACGATCAGTGAGTGGTAGCGGATTGCTTGGAAGTCCTGGGGCAGTCCCACGAAGACGCCTTGGCCATCGTGATGGATGCGCGAGGTCTTTCCGTGGACGATTTCTGGCGCGCGGATGACCCGGCCGCCAAACGCCTCACCCATTGACTGGTGGCCCAGGCACACACCCAACGTCGGGATCAGTGGACCGAGGGTGCGGATGAGCTCGACGGAGATACCCGCTTCGCCGGGTGTGCACGGACCCGGCGACACGACGATCGCGCTCGGTGCCATTTCCCGCACATGCTCGACGGTGACGGCGTCGTTGCGGAAGATCGTCAGCTCGGCGCCGAGCTCCGCCAAGTACTGGACGAGGTTGTATGTGAACGAATCGTAGTTGTCGATCATCACGATCATTGGTGGCTCCTCTCCCCGATCGATCCTTCGCCCGCTTCGCCATCGTGGCCCCCGCCTATGGGAGCTTGCCTATCAGCAATGGTGTCGGCCTCGACGATCTCGGCGAGGTCAAGGGCACGCAACAGGGCCGCGGCCTTGTTGAGGGTCTCCTGGAACTCGGCCTCCGGTGAAGAGTCGTAAACAACACCGCCGCCGGCTTGCACATGGGCAGTACCGTCCTTGATGACGAGCGTGCGGATCGTGATGGCGGTGTCCAGGTTGCCATCGAACGAGAAGTACCCGACTGCGCCTGCGTACGTGCCTCGGCGGCAGGGCTCCATTTCCGCGATGATCTCCATCGCCCGGATTTTCGGGGCGCCAGAGACGGTCCCGGCGGGGAAGCAGGAACGCAACGCATCGAAGGCATCTGCGCCGTCCTTCAGGCGACCTTCGACCTGACTCACGATATGCATGACGTGCGAATACCGTTCGACGATCATGAGGTCGGTCACGTGCACCGATCCGGGCTTTGCGACGCGTCCGACATCGTTACGTCCGAGATCGACGAGCATGATGTGTTCGGCGCGCTCCTTCTCATCGGCGAGGAGATCGGCGGCGTTGGCGTCATCGGCCTCGGGATCGGCGCCACGCGGACGGGTACCGGCAATCGGCCGGGTGCGGATCACACCGTCCTCCACCTGGACAAGCATCTCGGGTGATGCCCCGGCAATCTGCATGTCATCGAGGTTCAGGTAGTACATGTACGGTGACGGATTGACCGCCCGAAGCGCACGGTAGATCGTAAATGGACGGGCCGCCACGTCCCGACTGAGCCGTTGGCTGGGAACGACCTGGATGATGTCGCCGCTTGCCACATACTCGCGTGCCTTGGTCACGGCGTCCTGGTAGGCGTGACGCGTGAAGGTGCTCGCGACGTTCGCCGGGACGTCGTCGACACGCCCGCGAGGGACAGTCAGCGGCGCGCGCCCGGGGGTGAGGGTTCCCGGAGACCCGAGGCGCTTGCCGATGGCCTCGATACGGTGCAGGGCGTCTCGGTAGGCCTCGTCGACGTCACCGCCATGCGCCGTCAGGTCGGCGTGGGCGAGGACGCGCATGCGGTGCTTGACGTGGTCGAAGACGACCAGCGTGTCGGCAAGCATCATGACCGCATCCGGGAGCTTCAGGTCATCACGCGGTGGGACAGGCAGTTTCTCGAAATAGCGGGCGCATTCGTACGCGAGATAGCCAACGACACCACCCACAAACCGTGGCATGTCCGGTAAGGCGACTGGCTTGTACGGCGCAATCAGGTCCCGGATGAAGGCAAGCGGGTCGCTGAACGGTTCGGTTCTCGTTGGGTTCCCGGCGGAATGGATGGTTGCAATCCCATCTCGGAGGCGGGCAACGACTCGTGGTTCAGTGCCGATGAATGAGTAGCGCGCCAGACGTTCGCCACCCTCAACGCTTTCAAGCAGGAAGCTGTACGGACCGGTGGTGACCTTGTCGTAAACCGAGACGGGGGTCTCCATATCTGCGAGGAAATCTCGATAGACCGGGATGAGGTTTCCGTGACGTGCGAGTTCCCGGGCGTCCTCGATGGTAGGCGTGATGCCAGAGGCACTGGTTCGGGGTTGCAGCAACACCGTCACGGCCGCACCCCGGTTTGGACTCGCTGAAAAAGGGCTATCTGGGTGGCTTGGATCACGTGCACTCTCCGGTCGTCAGTGGGAAACAAAAAAACCTCGCGTCCCCTGGGGACGAGAGGTTGCTTCCAACGACCCGCGGTGCCACCCCGCTTAGTGTCACTCCCGTCACCCGCACCTGAATGCGCGCGATGGACTAGTGTCACTCGCTCAATCCAGACACAGGTGGAAGGTTTCTAGAAACCGGCACATATGCCTGCCACCTGGGTAACGGGTGTGGTTCCCGGATTGGCTACTTGCTACGTGGACACCACGCAGGTTCACCGTTCAGCTCACAGGTCCATTCCATCGCGCGAACCCCGACAGGCTTTCACCGTTGCCTGTCTCTCTGGGGAGGTGCGTCCTGCGACGTACTCGTCCTGATCGTTGCTGGTCACTATGGCGTCCGGGCGCATGGCTTCGAGACGAAACTGAAGCGAGTATGGGGTCGGACTATCAGAAATGTCAAGGTCGTCACGCCTCACTGCAGTCCGGTGGAGTGCTCACACTCGCCCCGTTTGGCGCGAGTTCGTTGAGACCGTCATGGTGACCGACGGCCCGCGCGAACGGGAGACATCACAAGGCGTGCAACGGCCCGCCAGGGCGAGCCGGACACTTGCCGTCCTCCGGGGGCCGGCGCTCGACGGCACGTCGCAAGGGCCGCCAGAGTTTCCGGCAACGGAGCGAACTGCGCGGCAACCCACCGGAGATGAGGGGGAGAGGCGCCACTTCCCCCGAAGGGAGACGGGCCCGACCCTTGCGGTTCGAAGCCTGCGCGTAGTCATCGGTTCCATGGCCTTGGTTCTCTTCCTGTTCGGGGTCTGGGTAACTTCCCCCGCCTTCGGGGTGCCAACACGCGGTTCGATGCCGGATGAAACAGTCTTCGAGGCGTGCGAAGGTGTGGTTGAGACATCGGTTCAGAACCCGGCCGGGATTCCCGGAGGTTCGCGACACACGATCCGTGTTGTCACAGGTTCGCAGTCCGGGCGAGTGGCGGTGGTCACCCTCGGCGCACCAAGCATCGTCGTTCGGGCAGGAACGATTCCCGTTTACGCGCCCGGTGATCGGGTCGTCCTCCAATACCGCACGACCCCGCTGGATGGCGCAGGTGCGCTGACCGGTTCGCTGTTGAGCTCAAACGGTGACGGCGTCGATCCGCAGAGTGAACGATTCCAGATCACTGACCGCGTACGGCGTCCGTGGCTTTACGCGGGGATTGGTCTGATTGCAGTGGCGTCGGCGGCCGTGGCTGGGTGGCGCGGGCTGCGCGCGATGATCGGGCTTGGCGCCGCGGCGTGGATCATCTGGTGGTTCGTCGTGGCCCGCCTCCTTGCAGGCCAGTCGCCGGTACCCGTGGCGATCGTGGGTTGTGCCCTGATCGCCGTGACGGCACTTGTCCTGACCCATGGGTTCACGCGCGAGGCCGGGGTGCCGCTGGCCGGCATGGCGGGAAGCCTTGCAGTCGCAGGCGTCGTGTCGGTGGTTGCGGTCCGGTCCGCAAGTCTCTCGGGGCTCGGTTCGAATGAGGAAATCCATCTCGTCCACGCTGCACTTCGGGGAGAGATCGACACCCAGGGATTGCTCCTGGCCGGGATGTTGCTCGGCGCAGTCGGGGGACTGATTGACGTCACCGTGGCGCAAACGGCGGCTGTGTTCGAATTCGCGGTGACATCACCGCTGATGTCGCGCGCAGAATTGTTCTGGCGCGGCATGAGTGTCGGACGTGCACACGTGGTGGCGGCGGTGCATACCCTCGTATTGGCCTATGCCGGCGCGTCGCTGCCAATCCTGCTGCTTTTCGCCCTTTACGCAGCTGACCTCGGTGACATCTGGAACCGAGAATTGATCGCAGCCGAACTGCTTCGGGCAGTGACCGGCATTGTCAGCTTGAGCATCGCAATGCCACTCACGACGTGGATCGCCGCTCGTGCGGCGCCCAGAACGAGCACCAATTGAGCGGCCACCTCAAGAAGTCAGGTGGCCGGCTCAGGATTTCGTGGTGACGTCGCCCTCAGTGTGTGGCGCCGAGGCAGCTTGAGCTGGCGCGACCGGCGTGCGATCAAGTGGCGGTGCGACCGGTGCTGGTTCGTCCTCGTCGTTGACAAGACGGTAGAGGGCATACCCGGCAATCCCAAGTGTCGCAAACGTCAGGAGGCGTCCGATACCAAAGAAGGACAGGATGCTCCAGACTATCCGGAACGGCAGCGCCACGACCCAAAGGGCCAAGCCGACTGTCCAGACGACAAGCCTGAAAGGCAAAGAGACAATCCACAGGAGGCCATTCAACACGAACATCGACCAGAGTGTAGCGCGTTTGGGAGGCGGTAAGGCGGTCGGCAGCTTGCGACGGGTCTGGTCCCAGTGGCGACTTACGTGCCGGGGTGTTTGTGGCTCCCGACGCTTCTCAGCAGGAGCCGAGACGCAATCATGATTTGACGGGAAGCTTCTCAGTAAACACGTAGCCACTTCCGTGACGCGACACGATCAGTGATGGGGTTCCGGGTTCCCGTTCAACTTTCTGGCGCAGGCGACGGACATAGATCTTTAGGTAGGGGCCAAGTCTCGCACCGTCTTCGCCCCACAGTTGTGTGATCAGTTCGTTGTGGGGCACTACCCGTCCGCGGTTCGCGGCAAGGTAGGACAGCAACCGAAACTCCGTTGGACTGAGACGGATATCCGTCCCACCGCGGCTCACCCTGCGCCCGTCGAGATCGATCGAAAGGTCATCGGCTTCAATATGCACCCTTCGCCGGTTCTCATCTTGCCGGTGGACGCGTCGCAACTGCGCTCCGACCCGTGCAATGAGTTCACTGACGTTGAAGGGTTTGGTCACGTAGTCATCCGCACCGGCGTTGAGGCCCTGGACGATTTCGGCCTCATTGCGAAGCGCGGAAAGCATGATGATCGGCACGTCCGAGAAGTCGCGGATCCGTGCGCATACGTCATAGCCGTCCATATGAGGCATGAGGACGTCGAGAATGACGGCATCCGTGCGGGTTTCGAGGAACATCGCAATCGCCGCAGCACTTGATGTCGCCACAAGGGTCTCGAACCCGCCCGTCTCGAGGGCGTCGGCAACCATTCTTGCGTGTGGGGCTGAGTCGTCCACAATGAGGATTACGGGACGACGTTCGTCCTGCGACACCTTCGCGGTAGCGCCAGTACCCAGACCCATCTCGGTTTCTCCGGCAAATTGGTCGGGATTTACGCGATTGATGCGATGGGGGCGGTCTCCGCCTCGACCGGTGGCGCGGGCCGCACGTAGTCTCGACGGCCGCGGATCAGCCCTCGCACGCTAAGCAGGTGTGAAAGCCACCACACGATCACCTCGACCTTGATAGCACCTTCGGTGAGCACACCGGGAACACCGCCCCAACCTTCCTGCAATCCCAGGGCGTGACTGGCAGGAATGATCGCCCATTGCCAGACGGCAAGGGACGCCGGGGCGAAGATCAGGACGCCCCAACTGCTCCAGGACGATAGGGTGAATGCGTCATCCCAAGTCGCCTGGCCGAGAAGGATTGCAAGCCGCGTGGTGTACGCAAGCCAGCAGCCGATCCCGGCAACAACGGCAAAGAAGAGTAGGCCAAGCGGTGGCACCAGGGCGCGAAAGGTGTCCTGGCCAGAGTAGAGGAAGATCGCCCAGTAAAGGATCGTGGTCATGAGAAAGAGTGCGGCCCACAATCCGTGGTACATCAAGGTGTAGGTAAGTGGCTTCGGCACCTGATCGTTTGAGAGGGATGGCATGTCAGTCGCCTAAGTTTACCGGGACGCTAGCCGGTCAGTACGCGATGAGGCGCGCCTCGTCATGACTGATGCGTAGGTGCGTTCCAGGATGCCGGCCGCATCATCCCAAGAGAACTGGGTGCGAACGTGCGCCTGCAGGGCCGGACCGAGAGCCTCGCGACGGTTGGTGTCGTCAAGAAGGTCAATGATTGAACCCGCCAGTGCACTGATGTCGCCCATCGGGACGTAGACCCCAAGCGTGCCAAGGAGTTCACGCGAAACCGGGCTGTCGTAGACAACGGTTGGCAAACCCACCTGCATGTAATTGAGGAGCTTCCCGTTTGCCTCGGTGGTTGAGCGCTTGGCGGACACGCCGATATCGGCGAGGCTCAGGTGCAGGGGGGCATCTTCGTACGGCACGCGGCCGGTAAAGGTGACGTTGTCCAGGATTTGAAGGTCGTATGCCTGCCGCCGGTACTGTTCCAATCCCGGATATCCCATGATGAGGAAGTGGGTGTCAGGTCGGCGTTCGATGACCTGTCTCGCGGCGTACAGCAGGTGGTCCACGCCTTGGTAGTCCACGAGTAGACCAAGGTAGGCGACGATTTTTCGGCCTGAAGGCAAGCCAAGGCGTTGCCGAAGCTCGGCGGCCATGGCTTGGGTGATGACTGGCATCGTGGTGGCGATGCCGTCCGGTACAACCGCGACGTTTGGCAGAGGTTTTCGGTGCCCACTTGCGAGATGCGCCGCGCCGTGCGTTGAACTGGTCACGATCGCATCGGCATTCCGCTCGATCGTGCGCTCAAGCCACTCGAGGGGGCGCAGCAACGGACTTTTCGGAGTTATGAATTGATGGTCAAGCATTTCCCGCGTCATGCTTCCCTGATAGTCGAACACGAGCGGGACGCCCCGAAGGCGTGCCACGGCAAGACCGATCGCCGCACCCTCGTGGAGGTGGGCATGAACCAGGTCTATTCGCGCCAATGCCGTAACAAGCGCTCGTGCGCCGAGTAGAAGGTCGAAGTACAGTTTGTGCAGGTGTGATCCGACCCGGACGGTCGATGCCCAAGGCACCCTCGGCATCCTGACAACTTCGACCCCCAGCGGGGTCCGTCCTGAGTGGTAGGTGCAAAGGGTGACGCGGTGGCCCCGATCTTGGAGGGCGCGAATTTCCTCAAGGATCCGGACATGACATCCATAGTCCGCAAAGAAGCTTGTCGGCGCGATCGCGAGGATCCGAAGGCCCATCAACACAGTCCGGAGTTCATGTCAGGTGTAGGCGAAGTGTCTCGACATCCGAGGCGGTGGGGTGCGACCGGGTAGGCAGATGCACGCTTGAGACTGCGTCACGGCAGGAGCATCGTCGCCACGTTCAGAACGGACGAACCTTTCAGAAGGCGAGAACTGTGGCCAGCCAGCCAGCCATGCACTCGGTAGGTGACTGGTTCCCGTCGATGCGACGACAGATCCAAAGGAGATGAAATGCCACCGATGACGAGTGCCAACGGCGAACTTGACATCGTGAGTCACGGTTCGGCCCAGACCCATCGGATTGGCGTGAGGTTGGGCTCCATGTTTACCGGCGGTGAAATTGTCTTGCTTGATGGTGACTTGGGGGCGGGAAAGACAGTTCTCGCCCGCGGAATTGCCGAAGGTCTGGGTGTGACCGACCCGGTCACAAGTCCGACCTTCACGATCATTCACGAGTATGAAGGCAGGCTGCCTCTGGCCCACATCGACCTGTACCGCCTCTCGGGCAACGGCGATATCTCTCCGACTGGTATCGACGACTATCTTCGGGGGGATGGTGTCACGGTGGTCGAGTGGCCTGGGCGCGCACCGAACTACTTTCCCGAGGATCACCTGCTCATCGCCATGAGGCATCTTTCTGAAAGCAAGCGGGGTCTCCAGTTTGTCCCTCGCGGCAAGAAGTGGCGTGATTGCGTCGGGCGTCTTGTCCGGGAGGCTTTCGGGGGGTGACAGATCAATCATGCTGAAGGCAAATCGCCGGGCGCCTCATCGTGCAATGTCTGGGTAGGGCTGGATGGCTTTGACGTGGAAGCAGTTCGGTCCCAACAGTGGTTGCTCGGCTTTACGTGCAGGGAAGCGGACGTACTATCTGCCCGAAGATGTCCAACATTTCTGACGACCAGTCGAACCCTGAATCCGTGGCAACGGCTAGCGAACAGGGTGCAAATTCAAGCGGCGCCAGTTCAGTCGGAGAGCGCAGTATAGGGTGGTGGGATGACGACGCGGGGACCGATCTGTTACTCGCAATAGATTCCTCCTCGCGGACCGGAAGCCTATCGGTACTCAGGGGTCAATATGTTCTCGCTGAGGCTTCCTGGACCGCGACAGGACCAGGTGGCGCGCTCCACCTTGGATATGCCGAACTCCTCCTGCAGAGCCATGGCTACCGATTGGCTGACTTGAAGGCCGTGGCAGTGGCGATTGGGCCGGGATCATTCACGGGGATCCGTGCGGGGTTGAGCCTCGGACAAGGCCTGGCAAGTGCGCTGGACGTCCCGCTTGTCGGGATTTCCACTCTCGAAGCCCTTGCATGGCAATTGGGGTGCACCGCCAAGTCGGGGGACTTCATCTGTGCAGTGGTGAGTGCCGGGCGAGGCCTAGTTCATTTCGGGTTTTCCGAGGTCACTGGATCCGGATCTTTCGTCCACCGACCTCCCTCGACCGTGACTGCTGATGAGCTATGCGCTTCCGTCGCAGCCATCCCGAACGGGTGCGTGATCGTCGGGGGAGAGATTGAGCCTGACCTTGCCCGGCAGATTGTGGCGGCGCGTCCCGGCCTGACCATTGCTAATCCGGTGACCGGGCAACGTCGGGCGGCTTATGTCGCGATGGCTGGATTGGCCTTGCTGCGCGCGCGAAGTGGAGCCGAAAATCCGGGGCCTGAGTCTGTGCAGCCCGTCTACCTCAACCGTGAGAATCCAGGGCGCGCCACGACGTCCGGGTGGTCTGGCGAACGGTGAGGTGTCACATGGCCCCGGTCCAGTTGCGGGATGGGTACCTGTGCTGCGCCAAGCAACTTGGGGAACTGCACTCCTGAGTGGTTTGAACGTGTTGGGGAGGTAGCGCAATGGAGACCTTCTTTTGGGGGGTTCAAGGCTTCCTTGCCTGCGTCTTTCTAATTGCAGGGGTCGCGTCAGCCTCAGGGTTCCTGGAACGCCGCGCGCATGCTCAGGGGATTGTCATGCCCGTCCAAGGCCTGCGGTTCCGGCTGATCGGGGTTGCCGAGGTTGCCGGGTCGATTGGGTTGATTGCGCCGGTTGCAACCGGAATCACACCAGTTCTCACTCTTGTGGCCCCGGCCAGATTGGCCACCATCATGGCTGGGGCAACAGTCCTCAACCTGCGTGCGGGCAGGCGGATCACTGCCTTCGTGAACATCGGACTGATGGCCATGTGTGCCGTGGTATTCGACGCGTACTGGAAATGACGAACGGAACGACGGTGGCAGCCCCCACGTGATCGCGTATCTATTGGAATGGGGATATTAAAAACTTGATAATTTACTGACAATAAACGTGCATGTAATGTTGCGTTCCTGTCTGCGGGATTGGACGCCTGCGGTTGACGTAATTCCCCCAATTGCCATCACGGTTTCCCAACGCGCAGGCTGAACTTCTCATTTACTTTGTCGCACTTTACAGATTGTGATGCAGAAACGACCGCCGGCCCGAGGACCATTGACGTACCATTTCGCTTCACCCCGGCAACTGACCGGGACCGGAGCGTGACACCCGTGCAGTACCGCCTCGACCCAATGCAGCTGCGGGATATCCCGGCGGTCATCGAGGTGGAACGCTCATCTTTCTCGGTTCCTTGGCCAGCAGGTGCGTATCGCCGGGAACTTGAAGACAACGTCCTCGCGCGGTACCTCGTTCTGAGGGGAATTCCTTCCATCGATCAAGGATCCCCCGATGTCGAAGGGTCAAGTGCGCGCCCCTTCCCGTTCTCGCTGTTTGGGCGTCCCGCGCCCGTCAAGGTTGAGCCAGAGATGATGGGGTACGCCGGGTTGTGGCTGATGATCGATGAGGCGCACGTCACCTCTGTCGCAGTTCGTCCGAGTTACCGGGGGCGGGGGCTCGGACGTCTCCTGATGTGGGGGATGTTTGAGATCGCAAGCAACCTCGGTGCGAGATGGGTGACCCTTGAGGTGCGAATGTCGAACACCGTCGCGCGCCGAATGTACGAGGGACTGGGATTCAAGGATGCAGGGGTGAGGCCCCGGTACTACACGGACAACAACGAGGACGCGCTCATCATGTGGAGCGAGGATCTTCAAACCGAGGCATTTCAGGATCGCATGGAGGCGCTGAAAGCCGATCTCGACCGCCGGTTCACGTGGCAGAGTTCAGGATGAACCCTCAGGCCGGAGTGGCAGGCGTCCTGGTCGATACTCGGGGATGGCGTGCCTGATCTCAGATGAACGCACGGAGCCTCCGACCCTCGGTCTTCCCAGACTGAAAATCGCTTCTCTGCCAAAAGGCTTCCAGCATTGACGACGATCCTCGCAATCGAGACCAGTTGTGACGAGACTGCCGCTGCCGTCGTTGAGGACGGGATGACGGTGCGGAGCTCGATCGTTGTCAGCCAGGAGGCATTGCACCGGCGGTGGGGAGGCGTGGTGCCCGAGTTGGCATCGCGTGAGCACTCGCTGCACATCGCGCCGGCAGTGCGCCAGGCACTCGAGGTTGCGGGGACCTCGTGGTCGGAGATCGATGCCGTTGCCGTGACCCACGGACCCGGACTGGCCGGGGCGCTCGTCGTGGGTGTGAACTTCGCCAAGGCTGTAGCGGCCGCGCGTTCGGTGCCCCTCGTTCCGGTGAACCACCTGGAGGGCCACCTGTATGCCAACTGGCTCGACGTCCCCGGCGCGCTCGTGACCGGTGCGGACCATCGAGGGCCTGAGTTCCCGGTTCTCTGCCTCGTCGTTTCAGGTGGACATACGGAATTGGTTGTCGTCCGCGGGCATGGCGACCTTTCGGTTGTCGGGCGAACGCGGGATGACGCCGCCGGCGAGGCATTCGACAAGGTTGCCCGGATCCTTGGACTTGGGTATCCGGGCGGTCCGGCAATCCAAGCCGCTGCAATGCTGGCGCCCGGTGAGGCGGCTGCGGACGCAGCGGATGCGTTGACTCGCCCTTGGATGCGAGGCACTCTCGATTTCAGCTTCAGCGGTTTGAAGACGGCGATGCTCCGTCAGGTTGAAGGCGATGCCTCAAACGGCGGGCGCCCAGTGGGCAACCCTTCGAGGATGGCGGGCGTGGCGAAGTCTGTCGTTGGCCAATTTGGTGAAATTCCAGAACGCACGGCGCGTCTGGCACGGGCGTTCCAGGAGGCGGTCGTCGATGTGCTTGTCTCGAAGACCTGCGACGCGGCTGAACGATTCGGCGCAAGGGAAGTGGTAATCGCCGGGGGTGTTGCCGCAAATCTCCGGCTCCGTGCAGCCTTGGTCGCCCGGTCAAAGGTGCCTGTGCGCGTGCCGCCGCTGGTCTATTGCACCGACAATGCGGCCATGATTGGCGCGGCCGGATATTTTCGTCTCCAACTTGGACACGTTGCCGGGACGTCGCTGGATATTCGGCCGGGACTACGGCTTGACGACCCTAACGGGATGTAGTGTTTCGGCAGCTCACTTGGGAGTGCGTTCCAGTAGGCGGTCAAGCCGTGTCCGCATCGCCCGGGGCTTCAGGCCACCTATCGCGAAGTCCTTCAGGTGCCCATCAGGCCCGATGAAGAAGTGGGTTGGCATGCCCGAAACGCGATAATTCTCGGTGATTCGGTATTCCTGGTCAACGATGACCGGCAAATTGATCTTGGTGGTCTCCACATACTTGCGCACCACTTCAGCCTCTTCACCGATGCTGATCAGGATGATTGCGAGACCCGTGTTCGCGGCGTTCTCCGACGCGGTCACGTATTCCCGAGACACCGCTGCGATGTCTGGAAGTTCAGCCCGGCAAGGTGGGCACCACGAGGCCCAGACATTGATCCAGACCGGACGTCCACGGTAGTCGGATAGCTTGATCGTCGATCCGTCAAGGGATGGAAGGGCGAAATCTGGCGCAGTGGACCCCGCGGCGAGGGCCTTGCCTCCGCGTCCAGCGAACGTGATCGGCACCGGCGCATCGATGTCTTCGGCACGCGACGCCATGGCAGCCGCATAGCCGGCCGTGCCCACGATTGTCAGGACAGAGATCCCGCCAAGGACGGCGCGTCGCGTTCG
>BJHB01000041.1:0-12880 GCA_014191415.1 Chloroflexota bacterium | reverse complement strand
TCGTGTTCAGGCGCGACGTTCCGAAGGAGGCTGTGCAATGCAACGAGTTGCGTTCATATTGAAAGTCCGCCAGGATCGACTTGAGGAGTACAAGATCCGCCACGCTGAAGTGTGGCCCGACATGCTGCAGGCACTTCGTGAGACCGGGTGGCACAACTACTCGATCTTCATGCGTCCCGATGGCATGCTATTTGGATATCTCGAGACCCCGGATTTCGAGGCCGCCCGCGCCGGGATGGCGGACCGGGAGGTCAACGCGCGATGGCAGGCGGACATGGCGCCGTTCTTTGAAAGCATCACGGGACGACCGGATGAGGCGATGCTTCCACTAGAGGAAGTCTTCCACCTTGACTGACCGTCGAACCCGCTTCCCGGAACGCCTCGAGACCCCCCGACTGGTGATCCGACCATACGCGATTGGGGATGTCGGGCCGCTCTTCAACGCGATCAATGGTTCTCGGGCGACATTGAAGCAGTTCTTGCCGTGGGCGGAGACGGGTCACCTCGACCAAGCAAATACACTGCAATTCATTGTGCAGGCCCTGCATCGTTGGCAGCTTCACGAGGACATGTTGTCTTTGGTGATCACCGGTCACCGAGGGGACTTGCTTGGTGGAATTGGTTTGCAGGCCATCAATTGGTCGGTTCCTAGAGTTGAACTTGGCTACTGGCTTGCCGATAGCTCGGCAGGACACGGCATCATGCAGGAGACGGTCCGAGCCGTTTCCAGGGTGTGCCTGGAACAGTTCCGCGTAGCCCGGATCGAGATCAGGTGTGATGTCCGGAACTGGCGAAGTGCGAGGGTCGCTGAACGGTGCGGTTTCCACTTGGATGGGACGTTGCGCCATTTCGGGCGTTCACCGAATGGCGCACTTACCGATGTCGAGGTCTGGAGCCTGACCTCCGAGGAGTTCACCGCGCTTGAAGGCGCGTGGGACGCGCAGGACAGCGCCCTGCGCACAATCGGCCAACACGCGTAACCCGCAGGCACACGTGACTTTCCCGAGGGCAAAAAGATGCCGCCCCCTATTCGGAGAGCGGAGCTTTCGTGCGACGCTAGGAAATGCCCGAGTTTTGGCTAGTCGCCGAGGTGATAGACGACCCAACACTCGGCGGTTCCGTCTGTAGCTTCCTTCACTGCAAGCGTGAAGTTGCCCGGACGAATGTGTCTCTCGTTGAGAAGGCGCTCAAGTTGCGCTGGTACCGCCATGTCGTATCGGTCACGAAGTACAGCGACATGCCAACCGCTCTGCGATGATAAGGCGCGGACTGGTCGGGGTGCTGCCTGCCGTTCGGGTCGTTCCGGCCGCTCTGCGCGCTCCGGCCGTTCGGGTCGCTCAGCCCGTGGTGGACGTGGTGCCCTGATGGGCGCTTCCGGAGGGGCACCGGTGACCGTCACGACACTCGCGGCCAAACCTCGGCCGCCATCATCCTGATGACACTGGAACTCGACTTCCTGGCCGGTTCTGAGTGCATCGAAGGCTTGCGGCCCGCTGTCAATCGCTGAGGCATGGAAGAACACCTCGACCCCTTCGGAAACGCGGAGGAACCCGAAGCGACGAGGGCGGTTCAGGCGCGCAACCGTCCCTTGCAGGTGCCCGCCGGGATGTTCGGTGTTTGGTGCTGGACGTGCGGGACGACCTTCACCGCCAGCCTCGGAATGGTCGTCGACCTCTTCATGTTCGCCACTGACCTCGGCATCGGGGTCTTCTGGAGGGAGATCCTCAGTGGGGTAGGGTCGGTATTCGCTCATGGTTCGTGGTGATCCTCTGCGATCATGCGTTCAAATTGCGGAAACGGTCTCATCGCACCCTGAACGCGGAAGGGATAGGCGGCAGTATAGCGCGTGTGTGGGCGCTTCCGGACATCCGCCGAGAAATGGGTCCCGCAGTACCCCAGTACCCGGCGAGGGCGCGCCTTCAAACGGCACCGGGTTGCGTGATACGATGCCGTCCGTTCACCTAGAAGTCGAGAAGATCCGGTTGAAGTCTTAATGAAACAACGCCCTATCGGTGTCGGGATTGTCGGGTATGGACTGGCTGGGCGTGTCTTCCACTCCACCCTGATCCGCAACGTCGAAGAGTTCGCAATCCGCGCCATCGCGGTCCGCAACGAAGGCCGTCGTGCGCAAGCGGTGTTGGACCACCCGGAGGCGACGATCCACGCGTCGGCGTCCGAGCTGTTTGCAAATCCTGACGTCGACCTTGTGGTGATCGCCACGCCACATGACACACATGCCTCCTTGTGCATCGAAGCCGCCCAGATGGGCAAGCATGTCGTCGTTGACAAGATCATGTGCATGAATGTCTCGGAAGGCGAGGCGATGGTCGCCGCTGCGGAGACGAACGGTGTACACCTGAGTGTGTTCCAGAACCGCAGGTGGGACGCAGATTTCCTGACCGTGCAAGACGTGATTGCACGGGGACTGGTTGGGGAACCGTTCGTGATCGAGTCGTCGGTTACCGGGTTCGGATTGACGCCGGGCTATCGCTTGCCGGCAGGTGATCGCCCCCGAGGATGGCGGACCTACGCGGAATTTGGGGGCGGGCCGTTCCGTGATTGGGGCGCGCACCTGCTTGATCAGTCGGTTCAACTGTGCGGAGGGTCGCCACGGCGCGTGATTGCCGACTTCCAGTACCGACGGGACTGGGACGTGGAGACCGCTGGAACCGCGACCCTTTTCTTTGGTGCTGACGACGGAACCGACCGTGACGGTGTCAGGTTCGTCATCGAGGTGGGAAACATCTCGGCGATCCCGAAGCCTCGGTGGCTCATTCGTGGGTCAGAGGGCGCATATATCCAGTACGGGCGCGATCCACAGGAACAGGCTCTGCACCGAGGCGATGTCGGGCCTCGGAAGATGCTTCCGGAACATGCACCGCGACTCGTTCGAGAGATCGACGGCGCGCTCCAGGATGTTGAACTTGACGGCCTTGAGGGCAACTACCTCGCCTACTACCAAAACGTCGCGGGAGCGATCCGTGGCCGTGAGAGGTTGATGGTCACGGCGTCATCGGTGCTTCAATCAGTCCGGCTACTCGAAGCTGCGGCGGAGTCAGCCCGCACCAACCAGGTTATTGCTCTTTAAGCCGTTGCCACCAGAGGGCGGCTTCCGCGGCAATGGCGAAGATGAAGGGACAAGTGATGCAAACTCACGAGACCGTCGGCACAGGGTATTCGGCGACACATTCCGGCGACGTGGTCACGCTGAGCGACCCCACCGGGGCACGGGCAGTGATCCGCGTGGCCGAAGGCAACAACGTGGCACGCTTTCAGGTGCATGTCGCGGGCGGTGACCAGCTCATAGACGTGCTTGTTCCCCCGGACGAGGCAAATGGTGGGTATTCGTATGGAAACCCGATCCTCTTCCCATTCCCAAACCGGGTCAAAGGTGGTACGTACACCTTTGCAGGGGTTCAGCATCAGTTGGATGTCAATGAGACGGCGCGTGGCAACCACATCCATGGGCTCGTGAACCGGCGACCGTGGAGGGTCGATGGCGTGGGCGTCGATGAGATGCGCGGTGCGTGGCAGATCTCGACGTTCGATCTCCGGGCGGACGCGGATGTCCAACGGCAATATCCGTTTGGTGCGGTGATATCCATCACTACCTCGCTGCACGGAGGCCATCTGACGCAACACACGATCGTCACCAATCACGGAACTGGTGCGATGCCGATGGGTTATGGCATCCACCCATGGTTCCCGGTCATTATGGGCCCATCTCCTCGCGAGGCCACGCAGGTGTGTGTGCCAGGTGCCTCTATCTGGGAACTTGACAATCTCGTACCGACGGGCAAGCGCATCCCGGTGCAGGGCAGCGACCTAGACCTCAGAGGCTGGCCGGAGATTGCCACCCGTGAGCTTGATCACGTGTACACCGATGTCGAGCGCCGTGCCGACGGCTGGACCGAGGCAGGTGTGATCTATCCGGATTCCGGCTTGCGCCTTTTGGTAGAGGCAAGTCCAGAGTTTCGTGAATGGGTGATATTCGCTCCCCCGTTCCGTCCGGTGGTGTGCCTCGAGCCTTATTCCGGAACAACAAACGCCGTCAATCTCCACTTCGAGGGGATTGATGCAGGTTTGGTGATCCTTGAACCCGGGCAGGTCTGGGACGCGACGGTCCGTTTCTCGCTCGCGGCCCGCTAAGGTGGGTTACTGGGCCGGTGGCGTGTATGCAATTCGATACACCGCCCCGGCCACGTCGTCAGTCAGGAAGAGTGATCCATCCGGACCTTCCTGAATGTCAACTGGTCGCCCCCAGGCATCGCCGGGGCCTCGCGGACCGCGGTTCCAACCAGTCACGAAATCCTCGGAAGCCACTGGTCGTCCTTCGTTGGTTATGACCCGTGCAACCTTGTACCCAGTGGCAATGCTGCGGTTCCATGACCCGTGGTAGGAGGCGAACCCGTTCCCGCGGAACGTTTCCGGTAGGCCCGTGCCGATGGGAAACGTGATTCCCAGGGGGGCCGAATGGGCTTGAACACCGAAGTAGCGTGTCAATCCTTCGCATCGCGGGTTTCGTGACGGCACTCGGGCGTCGACCTGCCAGGAGTCTCCATTCCAGTAGCAGTAGGGCCAGCCATAGTCGGCCCCCTCGTTCACTGGGGTGACAGGTTCGGGTGGGATGTCATCGCCCAGAGCATCCCGCTCATTCGTCGCCGCCCACAGCATCCCGGACGCCGGATCGAAGGAGAGATCGACGACGTTTCGCAGCCCTCGGGCAAACTCGCGCCCGGTGCCGTCGAAGGCGTACTTCCAGACGGTGCTCCGACGGGTATCGGCTTCAACACACACGTTGCAGCTGGACCCGAATGCGATGTAAAGGGCCCCGGCAGGATCGATCGCTAGCGGGCGAAAATGGTGGGCACCGCAACCGGAATCCGGAAGACCGTCCACAACCATTCCGCTCGGCACAGGGGTGCCCTCACCCCAGAGGTGGTTGAACCTGGCAATCGATGTTGACTGGGCGACGAACAGGGTGTCATCGCGAATTGCAAGACCGTATGGGCAGCGCAATCCGGAAAGGACAGTTCGTGTCTGGTCCGCGGTTCCATCGCCGTCAGTGTCTCTGAGACCAATGATTGACCCTTGGGTTGGCAGGCTTACAAGCCATTCCCCCCATGGTGCGTAGTGAAGCGCGCGGGCGCCGTCGACTAGCGCAAAGACCGACACAGAGAAGTTCTCCGGCACGCTGAGGTAGCGCGCCTGCGAGAAGCGTCCCCGACGCAAGCCTTCGGGAACAACAATCGCGGTTTCAATGAGTGACGAGGACGTCGAAGCATCGACCGTCTTGATCCCGGAAGGTACGTGCGACACGATGGTCTGCCAGACTTGGACAGTGCCATAGCGCATGGTGACGATTGCGATGATCGAGGCCATCGTGATCAGAACTGAAATGACCGGTAGGATCACTCGAACGTTTCGGGCGCCCGGAAACAGTGGCATCTAGTCCCCCAAGCCGATGATAGGTAGTCGGAAGTCACGGCAAGATTACGACGTGGCGTCGTGAATTGCGTGCCGTGTCGGCCTGCTCGCAGTGCGAACGGGGTGTCCGCATTGCTGAACAGGTGACTTTCGCCGGATGACGCAAGGAGCACCCGGTTCGTCAGGCGCGCCGGCTAACCGTGTTTCCCGTCACGTCAGGAAGCAGGGGGTTGGTCTGTGGAGGTGGGGCTAACGGTGCACGGCCTGCGGGTAGGACTGGCTGTGCGGCGAGTGGAAGCGGAGCGGTCAACGGTGCCGACGGATCGGTGCGAACGACTGGACTCGCCCCAATGGGGGCAACTGGCTCACTTATCGCACGTCCACGCACGGCTGGAGCATTTGTGCGGTTGAGTGCCATGCGCCCAGTGTCCGCCGGCTGAGCAGTGGACGCGGGCAGTGAGTTTGAGTCAGAACGTGGTGCCGTCACCCGGGCAACGCCGGAAGCGCGGGGGATGCCAGGTGGCACGGTGTTTCCTACTCGCGAGGTGCTTGATGACCGTGGTGCGACGGTTGGCGCCCGCCCTGATTGAGCGTCGCCTCGTGCCGATGTCACCCGTCCTTGACCGAAGCTACCGGGTTCCGCCCAACCCAGAAATTGCCCTTGATACGCCGGCGAGTCGACTCGCTCGATCTTCACACCGTTCGGGGTTGCGGAAACCATCCTGCCGTCACCAACGTAGAGCGCGGCGTGTCCTTGCTGCTGGTTTCCGGCATTGGCAGCGAAGTAGAGGATTGCCCCGGCAGGGGCGGTGGCTAGCGCCGAGGTTCCACGATGCGTAACGAGCGCGCGTCCGGCTGAAGCGGCGTTCGGGTAGAGGTTCTGGGTTCCATAGCAGACCTCAACGAACCGTTCGCAGTAGTTGTTCCAGTCGTGGCGTCCGAGGTACCCGAGTGCAGTATCGACGGCCGTCTGTCCCGCGGGCGACGCGGGTGCTTGAATAGCACCGGTCATCCCGGCGAGGCCACCAAGACCAGGAAGCCCTGACAGGCCGAGTGCAGATGCGCTTGCCCCTAGTCCCTGGAGCCCTGAGAGGCCGGCCATGTTGGCAAGGGCAGCCAAGGGGTTCGTAGCGGAAGGCTGTCCGGGAGTACCAAAGCCGTCTGCGGTTCCCGAGAGTGACGGGTCCAATCCCTGGAGGGCGTCCGAGAGCACATTAGGGAACGAGGAGTTGGAATTCCCGGAGAGCGCGTCCATGCCAATCTGCGTGGTTCTTGGCGTAACCGCCCTTGGGGCGATTCGCGCAGTCGCACGGGCCTGGCTGATCGGGTCTGGCGCGTTGTTGGTTGGCATCTCTCGCGCCATGGTACCTCGTTCCAGTCATTTCCGCGCACGTCATCTGGCGGACACAGGGGCGCCATTTGGCGTACTTGCAGCAAATTGGCATCGGGCAGCACGGCGTTACACTCTCGCCAAGATGTCAACGCAAGCCTCAAGAGAGATTCAGACGTTCCCGAACCCCAATCCGGGTCGAGACTTTGAGATCCAGTGCGTCTGCCCTGAGTTCACCAATGTCTGCCCGATGACGGGTCAGCCGGATTTCGCCACGATCACGATTACTTACGTGCCGGATCAGCGGTGCATCGAACTCAAGTCCCTCAAGCTGTACCTTTGGACCTACAGAGATGAGGGGGGATTTCACGAGGCGGTCACAAACCAGATTGCAGATGACCTGATCGCTGCACTTGACCCACGTCGGATCACTGTTGTGGGTGCGTTCAATGTGCGAGGCGGGATCACGACGACCGTGACGGTGACCCATCACAAGGGGTGACCCCTCGAACCAAATCCCCAAGAATGGTGTCTAGTCTGGCAAGGTGGTCACGTCAAGATTGGCCGAATGAATTTGGTTGATCGCACGAGTTCACACGCGAACGTGCCCACGGCTTCGCCATTGCGATACCACCAGTCGAGCGCGGCGAGGTCGTCGATCGCAATCTCGTCGGTCGGGGCGTGACCTCGGCGGTAGTGTTCCTCGATCACCCACAGCGACTGCACCCTTGAGGCTCGATAGAACGGGGCAAGTTGGGTTGCTTCCGGCGGTGTGAGCGGTGCTTCTTGCAAGTACGCCGAGAGGAACTCGCGCAAGCATGGCCAACCTCTTTCCAGATCTGTCGCGAGGTCAAGGATCAGGTCGGCTGACCGTGCGACTTCCCAAATGCGCGGGCCCCAACAAGTGAGTTCCCAGTCGACGATGGCGGCAATCGAGGCTTGCGCAGTGCGTGAGACTCGATTGATCAGGAGGTTTCCCAGGTGGAAATCGCCATGAAGCACCTGGGTTGGAAGCGACGAAAACCCTTCGTGTGATGAACGGTCTCTGCCCATGAGGGTGCGACGGTAGGCGATGCTCGCAAGGACGTGCTGATCAAACGCAGATGGGTTCGGGGTGCGTGAAATTGCCCTCTCAACCTCGCTCATCCGTGCCTCGGTGGCGTTGAGGAGTGGTCGCCGGGGTAGCGATGTGCTAGCCGGGCCAGGCATTTGGGCTAGGACCCGATGCACGGCACCCAGAGTGAGACCGATCATTCGGGCTGTTTTGGGACTGACGCCATCCGTGTCAAGTTGGGTCCCATCGATCCATGGATAGGTCACCCACCAGCGGTTGCCGGCACGGGTGGCAGTCTCCCCGGCTCGGTCCGCGATGGGCTTGACGACGGGGATGTTGTGGGTTGCGACGAACGCGATGACCTGGTGTTCTTTCCGAATGGTTTCGAGGTCCGGGTAGCGCGAACCCTTCAGGAAGTAGCGTCCGCGCGGGGTTGTCGCCACGAGGTTCTGGTTGAGGCGGCCGCCCGGGGCCAGAACAAGATCCTGGATATCACCAAGGCCGAGGTGGCGTGCCACGTCTCGGGAAATGCGCCATGCGGCGTCGGGAAGCGGTGTCATTCACGTTGCCAGATGTTGGAAGGAGCGTGGGGCTCACGTTTCAACGCTTTTGCCAGTGCGTGGGACCATCTCATGGATGGTAGATGGCCGGGTCCGATAGGGAAAATCCGCCGGGTGACCGATGCCGGTGGGCCATTGCCAAGGTACAACTCAAACCACGTGAGGTAAAGCAAGATGCCGTCTACCGGTCAGCCGAGCAGCAATCGTTCGCTCGTGGGGAACACGAGGTATGCGGGTGTAGGGAACCCATTTGTCCCCGGAAACCGCATTCCCTCGCCCGCAATGAGGAATTCGCTGGTTGATCGCCAAGAGGCTCAGTCGATCCTGAAGACCACCGATCAGCTCGGTCTCGGGGACGGTGTGATGGTGTCGGTTGACCACCTCACGAACGTCGCGACCGGTGCGCTGAAGAATGTGGTTCCTGACGTTCTGAACCAGCTTCGGGATCTGGGCGCGTCTGCGTCGAAGCTGCTGTCTGGCGCTTCTTCCCGTATGGCCGGGACGAGCGGCAGCCGTTCCAATTCGGGTTCGTCGGCGAGCACCACGCCAAGTGGAGTGTTCAGCGCACGGAAGGTTGCGATTTCCGGAAATGGCGGCGGGGTTCTGGCATCGGTTGCTGATCAAGCCCGGGTCGCGACGTACACCGTCACCGTCTCACAAACGGCCGCCGGCCAGACGACGACGAGCGGCGGGGTTGTCGACACCGACACCAACACGTCCCCGATCACCGGGTCGACGAGCATGACGATCACAACCGGCGGCACAACGACAACGATCACCCCGGACTTTTCCGCGGTCACATCCAACCTGGGCGTGCTTCAGGCAATCGCGACCGCGGTGAATGCTGCGGGCATTTCGGTCGGTGCGCAAGTAGTGTCGACAGGCGGCACCTCCACGTTGGCGCTCACGCACACTTCTACCGGCAGCTCCGCCACCTTTACGACTGGTGGGAATATCTCAAACGTCCTCGGTTTCACGACAACGACCGCTGCGCGTGATTCTTCATACACCCTGAATGGATCGCAACAGACTTCGACGAGCAACGTCGTTCAACTGGACTTGGCAAATTCGTCATCGACTACGGGACGAGTTCAGCTTTATTTGCAGGGAGCAACCACATCGGCAGTGACGATTTCCGTTGGAGTTTCACCGGACATCACTGAAGTGGTCGATGCGACCCGTGACTTGGCAGGCAAGTTCAATGCCCTCCTAGAAAATTTGGCTGCCAACCCCTCCCTTCTTTCTCCGGGGCTTGCAAGCCGGCTGCAGGGCGCGGCTGACGGATTGAAATCCTCCCTTGAGTCACTCGGGCTTGCATCGGGCGCCAACGGTGCATTGCAGCTCAGCGAGGCGAGGCTCAGAGACGCGCTTGCGACGAACCCGACTGCGGTCGAGAATGTCCTCGGTGGTCCCGGTGGATTCGCTTCCAAGATTGCTGCAATCACGCGGGCAGTTCAGGTGTCACCTGAAATTCTCACCACGCTTGCGCGGGGGCAGGACAATACGCCGTACTCAAGTTCGATAACTCAGGCAGACCGACTGGAGACGCGCGGCGCAAAGCGGTTACTCGACTTCCAGGCTTGAATCTTGACGCCGGACTACTGCAAACGCGACCCGACGGGTATCCCGCCGGGTCGTCCCATTTCCCGGATAGCGACAATATGGCTCTCTCGGGGTGGCGAGTCATGGTCACCATCACTGACGATCACGGTGCCACTAACGGGCTGATCACGCCGCCGAGCTTGGTGACCGCCCTTCTGGAGTTGCAATGAAGTACTACATAACCACCGCGATCGATTACCCGAATGCGGCGCCACACATCGGCCATTCCTACGAGAAGATTGCCGCTGACGTGATTGCCAGGTACCACCGGTTGCGCGGGGATGAGACGTTCTTCTGCATGGGTCTGGATGAGAACAGCCAGCACGTCCCGAAGGCTGCCGACGCCAAAGGCATGGGCGTGCGCGAGTGGGTCGATCACATGGACGCCACGTTCCGTCGTACCTGGGCGAGTGTCGCGGTGTCGCCGGACCGGTTCATCCGTACGGCGGTTGACGAAGATCACGCAAGGGCGTCGCAGGAACTGTTCCGCCGCGCACTTGAGGCCGGCGATGTGTACAAGGGTCTCTACACCGGGTATTACTGCCATAACTGCAACACGTTTTACGAGGTAGCCGACCTGACGCCGACCGGTTGCTGCCCGAACCACCAGTCCATCACCCCCGAGTATCTGGAGGAGGAGAACTACTTCTTCGCCCTGTCGAGGTACACGGATCGTCTGCTCGCCCATCTCGACGCGCATCCCGACTTCATCGTCCCCCACGTATGGGCGAGTGAGATCAGGAGCCTCCTGCAGCGTGGGCTTCGGGATTTTTCGGTATCGCGCCCTGTGCGAAGTGCGCGCGTGGTTGACGGCAAGCCATGGGGGATTGCCGTCCCTGGCGACCCTGATCACGTCCTCTACGTGTGGTTCGATGCCCTGACGAATTACCTCACGGCGGCCGGCTTTCCGGATGACCCGGGCCGGGTTGAACAATGGTGGCCCGCTGATACTCATGTCATTGGCAAGGACATCACCAGGTTCCATTGCGTCTACTGGCCGGCCATGCTGATGGCGGCCGGAGTGCCGGTTCCGCGTCAGGTGGCTGTTCATGGGTTCATGACCCTGGAGGGGCAACGAATCTCCAAGACGACGGGAAACACGATCGATCCCGTGGAGCTGGTGGAGGAGTGGGGAGCGGATGCGATCCGTTACTACGTCCTCCGCGATGTGTCGTTTGACCGGGACGGCGACTTCAATCGCGCTAATCTCCGCACGCGTTACACCAGTGACCTGGCAAATGATCTCGGAAACCTACTCAACCGCACGGTGAGCATGATCGGCCGGTACCGTGGCGGTGTCGTTCCTGCACCTTCAGGCCCGTCTGAAGCACGTGATGCTGAACTGCGGGACGTTGCGGTGCGTGCCGGTGCAGGCGCGCGGGCGTGTCTGGAGTCCTGGGACTTCGATGGGGCTCTCGATGCGGTGTGGGCGCTTGTCAAGCGGGCCAACCAGTACGTTGACGAGAATCAGCCATGGAAACTCGCCCGTGACGAGGGACAGGCTGCCAGACTGGACACGGTTCTTTACGGAACGGCTGAGGCCTTGCGCAACTTGTCAATCTGGTTGACGCCGTTCATGCCGTCGGCATGCGCGACGATGCAGGAGCAACTCGGCCTGCCCCCCCTGCGTCCCGGCGCTTGGACAGATAGCGTGGAGTGGGGCGCATTTCCCGCCGAAGTGACCGTTGGAACGCCCACTCCACTGTTTCCCCGGAAGGATCTCGTTCCCGGTTCGTGAGGCGTGTTTTTTTAGGACGGCCTAGTGACACCATCGCGTTACTTCGGCCTGGTTGCGACCTTTGCGGCGATAGCGAGGGTCAATGGGTCTCGTTCCGGGAACGCAAGCCGATAGAGATCAGTGGACCCAGGTCCGCGAAGGCCTTCGCGCAGTGCGCGTAGCCATTGCCCAAGCGGCTCCGGAAGTTCATTCCCAATGAGGACGGGACACGTGTTGAGTGCCCACCCATCCGGGTGTGACGGGTGTATCACTAGCTCGAAACCTATCGGTGCGACGTTTCGGGCAATCGCGATGGCCTCGGGATTGAGCAGGGCCACGTCACATCGGTCATCGACGATGGCGGTGACGATTGCTTCATCAGATGGGAACGCAACCCAACGGTTCGGGTCGCCAAGCGGGAGGTCACCGAACCTGACGGGCAAGACAGATGAGACGTCGGGCACTATGTCCTTGATGACCATTGTGGTCGGCGCGCCGGCTGGTGAGGCGACGTGTCCGAAGACAGGCATCCGCTTGGCCCCGGTCCAGGACCCGTCACGGTTGATCGCTTCATTCATCACCGACTGTCGGATCACAAGGGTCAGGGGTACCTCGTCCCCGACAGGGTCTCCAACGAGGCTTCCGGTCGGGGGCCAAGGTCTTGGCAAGTCGGCGTCAGACCGAACCCATTCGCGTGCGCGGTCTGGACGCGTGGCACCTCTGGGTATCACGGAGGCTTGGACTTCACGACGGGATGCGAGATCCATTACTTCCTTGATGGAGGCCACTTGCCTGAGTGCAACCGTCGGGCGCTGCGGAAGCGCTGATTGGCGATCCAGAAGCCGCGTAACGGCCTCAACGGGGCGCACCAAGAGAAAGATCGAGGCCATTGCGAGCGAGCGTCCAGTGATCGCGATGACGATGGGGCTAGGCGGACTCGCGCAGGAGGCGCTCGCCGCAGCGGTTGCCAACCCCGCCGCGAGAGCGGCCCGGCGCCCGACGCGTCGCACGGGAACCGGGGGCATACCGATGACTGGCATTGGTCAGCGACCGGACGCTTTGCGTGCGGTGGCGACGACCCGTTCCACTTCGGCGGTGAAGGCCTTTGCGAACACTGGGTCGTCCACGATCAACAGGTTCTCGTCGTTGGCCGTGGAGGCGTTGTTGGAGAAGTGGCAGGACCCGAACGC
>BJHB01000040.1:0-12888 GCA_014191415.1 Chloroflexota bacterium | reverse complement strand
GACATCGCGGGCAAGCACTTCGGGGTGCCGGCATGGCAACTCCTGGGCGGAAAGTGTCGGGACCGCATACGCCTCTACATGCACGTCGGTGGTGAGACAGCCGACGATCTCGCAGCAAGCGCGGCGTTGGCGGTGCGGGACGGGTTCACCGCCGTCCGGTTCACTCCCTTCCCGCACAACTACCCGGAACTGCGCTACGCCGAACTCCTGGAACAGATGCTTACGCGCGTCGCCGCGGTCCGGGAGACGGTCGGAAACGGCGTGGACCTGTGTGTCGAGATCCACCGTCGCATGGACCCGCACCACGCTTCGGGCCTCGCACTGGAACTGGCGAAGTACCGGCCGTACTTCCTGGAAGACCCGTTGGTGCCCGACAGCATCCAGCGGATGGGTGACCTGCAGCGAAGCATCCCGGTGCCAATCGCGACGGGCGAACGCCTGCACACCATCTGGGAGTTCAATGAACTTCTGGCTGCAGGTGGGTGCCGGTTCATCCGGCCCGACGTCTGCATGGTCGGTGGCCTGACCCACGCCAAGAAGATCGCAGCCATTGCCGAGGCCTACCACGTTGGCGTGATCCCGCACAATCCGCTCTCGCCAGTCAGCACCGCAGCATGCGTGCAACTCGATGCCTGCATCCCGAACTTCGCCTTGCAGGAGTACACCGGCGAGGACGTTCCACCGAAGTCAACCATCCTCAAGCAGCCTCTGGTTCGCGAAGGTGGCTACCTTCTGGTACCCGACCGTCCGGGAATCGGAGTGGAACTGGACATGGACGTGGTGCGCGCGTACCCGCCCGTCGCGAAGGTCATCGCCACACCACTGCACGAGGATGGATCGGTCGCCGATTGGTAACGACGGTGCCGGTGGGACCGCGCACCGCCGCGAACCTTGGTCGGGTAGGTATGCCCGAATCCCTCTCAACACGAAGGCGGAGTGGGGAAGAAACCCCACTCCGTCAGGTATGTTGGATACAGGTTCACCCAGTGTCACGGACGACCCCGGGGTGGCCCGGCTACCTGAGCAACTGGAGAACGAGTGACGGTGCCTGGTTCGCCTGCGCCAGCACCGAGATGCCGGCCTGTTGCAGGATCTGCGCCCGCACCATCTCACTCATGCTTTGAGCAATGTCGGCATCGGCGATGCGGCTGTTGGCCGCGGCCGTGTTCTCCGAAGCAACGGCAAGCGACCGCGAAGTGCTGTCCAGACGGTTCTCGATCGCACCGATATTGGCGCGTGCCGTACTGACCTGGTTGATCGCCGAGTCAAGCGTTGAAATCGCGGCCGATGCAGCCGTCTGCGTCGAGATATCGATCGATCCACTGGAACTTGACGAGATTGATGTGACCCCCGTCAGCGCGATGGATGACAGGCGATAGCGGTTCTGGACAATCGCTGCGGATGATGAGGTCGTCCCGGAAGCGGTCGCGGTATCAGGCGCAGCGAGATTCAACGCGGTGCGTAACGCCCCGGACGAGAACGTCAGGGTCGTGTCCGTGTCGACACCGGTGATGTCGATCATCGAGGTGCCCGCATTGAACGACGCCGCCGTACCCGCGTTCCCTGCTATCAGGCTTGTCCCAACCTGGCCAATGCCAGTGACGGCAGTGGCGATCTTGGTCGCGATCGTGGAAAGCGTGTCGGACGTGGTGTAGGAGACGGTAGCGGTCTCGGTCTGGGCCGCGACATTCATTGCGGACGTGGCTGTCGCCGAGGCTGGCGCGGCGCCAAGACCGAAGAGCGTCCGTAACGCGTTGGTTCCACTCCCCGTGATGGTCGCGATCGTGACACCGTTGGACGATGGTGAGACATCGATGGCGAGCTGGTTCGACCCATTGATGACCGCCGTGGCGGACGTTACATCAAATGCTGTGCTTGTACCTATCGCCCCGGCCCCCTGGATCGCCGTCTGGAGACCAGCTGCGAACGCCGTGAGGTCAGTCTCCGATCCGACCGTGTACGTGACACTTTCCGTGAAAGCAGCCGTGTTGACTGTGGCCGAGGAAGCGCTAGTGGTTCCGGTCGTCGCACCGGTGATCGTCGTGAGATTGAGCTTTGAAATCAGCGAACCAGAACCACTGTTGCTATCTGCGAGGTCGGTAAGAATTGTGCCCGCGTTGATGGTGAGAGTCCCACCGGAGTAAGCGGTGGTGTTTCCAGTCAATGTGATTGCCCCAGAACCAGCGGAACCACCCACAGTGACCGCAAGAGTGTCGGTCCCGGTAGTGCCACTTGCCGTAAGCGCCGCGGCTTCTGTGACCGCGGTATCTATCCGAGTGGCCAACGCAGACAGGGTGTCGCTAGTGGCGTAAGTGACGGCAACGGACCGCGTTTCAGTCGGGCTGGAACCGGCATCTGCAAACGCAATGGTCAGGGTGCCTCCCGCAGTGACCCCAATATCGGCCAGGGTCATGGTTCCCGCCGCCCCGCCGGTGCCGGCCGCCTTTGAGAGACCGAGAACCAAAGTGTCACCACTGTTGATGCCAAGGTTCGTAAGGGTGGTCGCTCCAGTGATCGTTCCCGAAGTGGCCGTGATGGTCATGGTGCCACTCGCAGACACGCCCAGATCCTCAAGCGACGTGGAACTGGCGACCGTGTTCACCGTGGCATTCGTCGCAAACAGCGTGGATTGCAAGTCACCACCATCGTTCGCAAAGACGGCACTCACAGCCGCGATCGACTCGAGGCGCAACTTGCCATTCTTGACCGATGCGGTGATGTTGCCACCAGCCGCGTTGATGGCGTCCCGCACGTCAAATGCCGTGTCAACCGTCGCGTTGTAATTGACAGCCGTCGCCGAACCAACGTCAATCGTCTTGGCCCCGCCGGTGACCGCGTGCGCCGCGTTCAGGGTCTGGACGTCACCCAAGTCCTGGGAGCGAACTGCGGAGAGGGTCACTCCCAAGGTGTTCCCGCTGTTGGCGCCGATCTGGAACGTCAATCCAAGACCACTGTTGTGCAGCGACACCGAACTGTTCTTGTTCAGCAGGGTGATCCCATTGAATTGGGTGCTTGAGGCAATCCGGTCAACCTCGGCGACAAGTTGGTCCGCCTCGGCCTGAAGGTTCGCGCGGTCACTCACGGTAAGCGTGTCGTTCGCGGACTGGACCGCAAGTTCCCGGATGCGTGCGAGGATTCCGTGTGTCTCGGTCAGCGCGCCTTCGGCCGTCTGCAACATGCTGACGCTGTCCTGGGCGTTTCGCTGGGCCTGATTGAGGCCACGGACCTGATTCTTCAGCTTCTCGCTGACAGCCATCCCGGCCGTGTCATCGGCCGCCTGATTGATGCGCAGGCCGGTTGACAGCCGTGACGCCATTCGGGAGTAGAGATCCTGACTTGATCCCAAGCCGCGTTGCGCCGCCGACGACGCAAGGTTGTAATTGATCCTGAGGGACATGGTGGCGCGATCTCCCTATCTGGCCGGACACTCGTCACGCAATCACGAGGGTGGGCACTGCCAACAGGCACTACACAAACCTCGCGCAACGAGTCATCTTCCCTGACGCCCATCACGAAACCAGTCGCTACTGGTTCAGCAATGAACCGCTTTCCTAACCCCCGGCTCCGAGGACACGCTCCTTCGCCAGGCTGGTTCGTGGCAGCGAAGCAGCCGGGGAGGCAATAACCACAATCCGGTGGTTGGCAGCCATCCAGGAAACAATGTCAACGACGCCAGAACCACCCGTTGCGGGCATCGCCATCTGCAACGCAACGAATGCCCCTAATCAGTTCGCGGAAAGCAGTCAGGTCGCGCGCCGCGGCGTCTGTCGGCAGATCAGCCACCGGATCGGTCATGCAACCTCTCATCCGCACTGGATGGACCGTGGCGACCAAACCACCGACCATCGTCCGTACGGATTTCCAGAACCCGACTGGGTGCGCGTGCCGCACGCACCGCCGGGATCAGGCCTTCCTGAAGAGGGGACACTGTCATCTTCGTCATCTTGCCCGGGGGGCTGCAGTTAACGTGATTTATCGGCGCAGCAGCGGCAATAGCGCGCGGACATCCCTCGGGGAGAGGGCGCCCATCTGGCACGAGGCGCGGCATCAACGACGTTGCAGCAGGAAACAACGCGCCACACAAGACACGACGGCATGACCATGCCGACATCCATCGTCACGGTTCTGTCAATGATCGAACTGCGTCAGTCGATTGTCGTTGCCCACGACGCAATGCCCCGGTTGTCGGGAGCGATCGCGCGGGCAAGCGGGTAGGCCATCCACGGTTCCAGAAGGGTCGGGATGGTGTACCCCTCGCCGTCATCGGCAAGACGTACCGGCGCGACGAAGTCTGGCGCAGCCGAGACATTCTCCTGCGTGATGTGCAGGGGAAGCATCCATTGGTACTCGCCATCGAACCATCCGGGGACGGCACGGCGGTCAGACGACTTGTGGGCATCGGCGACAGCCGCGGTGATGAGCCACCGCAGGGCTTTGTCCGGCAGGTTCGGCAGGCGTGCACGGATCCGGTCAATCCGGGTCTCAAGGATGTGCTGCCAGTTTACCGACGGCATCGTGTGCAGGTCCCGATACGCCGGGATCACATGCTTGGGTGAGGTCGGCGGCGTGGCAATCCGGATCCCCATGACCGTTCGGTCGTGGTTCTGGAAGCGCAGGATGCCGTCGTCCAACGTGACAAACCCAACCAGGAAGTAGGGCGGTCCGTACCGGCGCGAGTTCCGCACAAAGTAGCCATGAATGGCCCGGCCGTCGGTCGTCTCGAGCGAACCGACCCGCCAGAGGACAAAGCGCCCCTCTGGATCGTGCAGGAGGCGTTCCTGCCGGAGTGCATGACCGAAGTTGGCGTGGCAGTAGTACTCAAGCCACGTATCCCGCTCGCCCCACGGCTCAGGGGCCAGCCGCACGACGAGTTTCTGGATCCAGTCATCAGGAAAATGCGCGAACTTGCCAAGTGTCTCAGTAAGCGGATCAACTGTGGCCATCGGGACACGCAATGCATCGAACAACCGCCTGGCGGGCATTGGCCGCCCAACTGGCTGATGTTCATCCCTCTCCACAACCGGCGCGTTCCGGACACGCGGTGGCATCACCTCGCCTTCACCGGGGCCAATTGCCTCGTGAAGGTCAAGGGCAGCCAGGGCACCCCATCCCTTGGACGGGAGGCCACGCATGCGGGTCGTCGGTGTCGACACTGGGTCTTCCTCATAGTCCGTTGGCTGCGCTGATCGTGCCGGCGCCACCACTGCGGGATGCGCGACTGGGATATCGTGGCAGCGCTATCCCTCGGGACCGCAACCAGAACCCATCCTTTTCAATCCTACCAATGATCCCGAGGCACTCCCCGCCACCGACGGCGACGGCCCCGACAAGGAAACTCCTTGGACTATCATTTTGGAATAGGTGCGTATGACATTACGCCCATGATGATCTAGAAGGGCAGGCAAGAGATGTCCAGTCAGGCACCGATGGTGTACCGCCAGTCCGGCCCGAACCTGCTCATCCGGGTCATATGGTTCCTGTTGATCGGATGGTGGGCCGGGGCGATGGTCTCGGGCCTGGCCTGGGTCCTGAACTGCACGATCATCGGCCTGCCGGTCGGCCTGTGGATAATCAACCGTCTGCCGTCGATCATCACCCTGCGTCCTCAGGAGACAAGCCTGTACGTGAACGCACGCGGACAAGTGACCGGGATACCCCAACGGTCATTCCTTGGCCGCGCAATCTGGTTCCTGCTGATCGGGTGGTGGTTGAGTGGGGTCTGGATGGCCCTGGCCTACGTGTGCCTGCTGACCATCCTGCTGATCCCCATCTCGTTCTGGATGTATGGCCGGGTCGGCGCGGTGACAACCCTCTACCGGTCGTAGTGATCGCGTCCGTCGCCTACCCAGACGCCGTTCGTGTCACCGGCGAGGGGTCGGCCCTACGCCCTTGCACGCCATGTGCGGATGCGGCCGTCATCGGCATCGGCGGCGCGAGCCAGGGGATAGGCCATGTGTGGTTCCAGAAGGGTGCGGATGACATGCCCCTGGCCATCGTCGGCGATGGTTACCGGCGCGATGAAGTCCGGGGCATCGTTGGGACTCGCGGAGGTAATGTGGATCGGAAGGAACCACTGGTACGTCCCGTCACGACGCAGGCCAGGCACTGCCCGGCTTCGTGCCCGGTACGCCGCCCCCACCGCACCCGTGATCAGATACCTCAATGAATAGTCCGGCAACTTGGGCAGGCGTGCGGCGATCCGTTCACGTCGGGTCTCCAGGACGTGTTGCCACATCGTGCTTGGCAACAACGGTGGGAACGGCGGCACGAAATGCGCAGGCGAGACCGGAGGCGAGTCGATCCTGATCAGTTCACAAACCGCGCCCGGCACCTGGTATCTCAGGATGCCGTCATCCAGGGTGATGAACCCGACCAGGAAGTACGGTGGAGGCGTGATCCCGGAATTCCGGACAAAGTACCCATAGATCGGACGCCCATCCGCTGTGGCAAGTGAACCCACCCGCCACAGCGCGAAGCGCATCTGCGTATCGACATGCAGGAGGTCCTGCCTCATCGCAAGGGTGAAGTTTGCGTGACAGTAGGTCTCAAGCCACTTGGCGTCGGGCCCCCACACTTCCGGCGCAATCCGGTCCAGAAGGCCGTCCACCCACCCACGCCCAAGGTGGGCAAAGCCCGGGAGCGCATCGTAATCGGGCTCCTCGTCTCGGTCGGGCCAGTTCGTTCCGTGGTTGCCAAAACTGCCGATGTTGGATGGGAAATGGTCCATGAGTGCCATGCGGTTCTCCCCGGCAGGTTGCATGCCGGCAAACAGTCCGGAATGCGTGCCATACAGTCAGGTATGGCACCCACCTGCCTGTGACACGCCCGTCGGGGAGCATTCGTGAGCGGGAATGCCCCGGTCAGAGGGGCGAGATGCGGTACTGGATGAGACCCGTGGTCCGCGCGACGGTGTCGTAGAGCGCGCGCGCCGTGGCATTGTCCTCGTTGGTCAGCCAGATGACCCGGTTGGCATCGCGGTCACGGGCAAAGTCCACCACTGCCCGGATCAGCGCGCGCCCGGCACCTGCCCCGCGACACGCCGGATCAACATACAGGTCCTGCAAGTAGCAATAGTCGGTGGGCGTCCATGTCGATGGGTGGAAGAGGCAGTGGACAATGCCAGAGACGGTTCCGCCGACTTCCGCAACGAACCCATGCAATCTTTCGCCAGCACAGAGGCGATCAAAGGTGTGGCGCGCATCTGCCACGGGCATCGCCGTCCCGTAGAACGCCAGGTAACCATTCCAGAGGGGAAGCCATGCCTCGTAGTCACCGGCTTGGATCGGCCGGATTGCGATGGCAGAGGTTGGTGGCGTGGTGGTGGTCATGCGGGAATAGTGCCGGACGCGCCCGTTCCCCGCAGGCCACTGGACACACCGGACACTTCCTTGCGGATCCTCCACAACCGGCACTTGCATCCTGGGGAGTTCACCCGTAGCGTTTGGGTACAGGGAAGTGCCAACCCAAAGGATCGTCGGGGTGGAGATGGCGGAGATGCACGAACTCGGGACCGACACCACGCCCCGTCGCGCCGAACCTTCGCATCGCTTTGGCCTGCGCCGCGGGATCCTCGCCACCGCGATGGCCGGGATTTCAACGGCGCTTTCAGGTATCCGTGTGGCCTTGGCCGATGACGGGTCGGTATCGCCCGATGCCGGGACTGCCCCGCCGGGTGATCTGCCGGCCACGGCCGCCTCGACGGCGGTGGTCGGTAGTGTCGATCCCGGTGCGATGGTGCGCGTATCCCGGCCAGTCATGCCGGCGGGACCGCGGCGCGTTGGTATCCAGGCTGGACATTGGCGGATGGCCGACATCCCGGATGAACTTCGTCGCCTCGCCGGACAGACCGGGACAAGTGCCGGTGGGTTTGCGGAGTGGCAGGTGAACCTGGATATCGCGAACCGGGTGGCATCACTGCTGCGCGATGACGGCATTGCAGTCGATGTCATTCCGGCGACCGTGCCGGAGGGATACCTCGCCGACGCCTTTCTCGCCCTCCATGCCGACGGCGACCTGTCCGGCACACGGCGTGGGTTCAAGGCCGCCCACGGCACGCGCCGGGGTCCGTACGAGTCCCAACTCGTGCGCGCAATCGTGGAGGAATACGGCCGCGTCACGGGACTGCCATCAAATGGCGAAGTGTCGCGCAACATGACGGGGTACTACGCCTTCGGGTGGAGTCGGTTGCGGTCGAGTGTGGCACCGCACACACCGGCGGCGATCCTGGAAATGGGCTATCTGACGCACCCGGACGACCGCGCCGTACTTACTGGCCAGGCGGAACGGGTGGCGGGCGGCATCGCAAGGGGCATCAGACGCTTCCTGGACGAAGTGCCGGCAGGTGTCGCGTTTGCCGAGGACCTGGTTGTTCCACCCGCACCTGCATGGGGCCGAAGGCCCGCGGGGTAGATTCCCACACCCGAAACGATGCCAAATCTCCCCTGACAGAGAAGGCGGATCAGTGTGGGTACACCACCGCAAAGGCCCTACGGAAGCGGGACTAAAAGCGGACAGGCCAGAGAACCAGCAAGGGTGCCTTGGCTTGCCATGTCAGGTGTCAAGCCGTTACGCCGTCGCTGGCCACCACCCGCGGGAGTCCTTCGTGAGGATTGAGAAGGCCAGGGATACTTCCTTGCGGATGGTTAGTGGGTCCTCTTTCGCAGCCATTCTGGTCAGGATTGTCGTGTGCTGGGTGTCCAGATAGCCCGTGACGAGGTCGTCGCTCACCTCGGGGTTGATCTCTCCCCGGGCGCGGGCGCGACGTATCCAGTCGGCAAAGGCACCAAGGACCTTCCCGCGCACCTGTTCGATCCGCGCCTGGGTTTTGGGGACGATCACCGTCACTGCGGAACGCATCTTGGTGAGCAGGCATCCGACCGGTGCATCCCCCACTTCGGTGTACGCGCAAATCAGATCCTTCAGGACCTCGGCAAATGGCCGGTCCTGCGCAACAATATCCAGAATGGTCTCGGTCGCGGTCTCTTCATACCGCTGGAGAACCGCACTCGTCAGACCATCCTCACTGCCGTACGCACGGTAAAGGCCAGGCTTGGAGACACCCGCACGACGGCATGCCTCGTTCACGGACATGCCGTACATGCCCTCTCGCCAGTAGCCCTCAAAGGCGACATCCAGCGCATGATCACTGGCAAATGTCTTGGGCCTTCCGCGGGTCTTCTTGGGCGTGGTCTCCGTCATTTCCGTGCCATTCCGTACGTGCTGGATTATGGGGGAGCGGATCCGATGCGAACACATCCACCCCACTACTGGTCCTGTGGGCTACTCTCCAGCGCAACCAACGCATGGATCTTTGCGCACCCATTGGCGTCGGGACACGGCCTGTCAAAGCATGGTAGCAGTAGTTTCAACACCTAGAACGTCGATTTTGCAAAGCACGTCATCACTTCAAATACCGGTTTGGACAGTGCGGTAACCGTCTCTGTGAATATGGTGCCATTGACGTACCTCGGAAAGGGGATACGGACTTTCGCAAGACCGGATTTCCGCTGGTGGGGGTTCCACGACGGCCCGGCAAGTTTTTGGGGCCACCCAAGCAAGACGCCGAAAGGGGATGCGGGCCAGCGTCGGTGTCTTTCGACCCTCTCGAGCAAATCGAAGAAGGTCAGATACAACTGCACCGGGCCCACGGGCCACGGTTGGAGGAAGTGCGTAGTGATTCCTCAGGACGCAAGCATGAGACACGTGATCGACCCGCCTAAACAAGAGGGACTGGTGCAATGGCTCGCGGTTGCCCTCACCTTCGGTTAGACGAGAAGGATTTCGCGTAAAAGAAAGGGGCTTCAAGCTAACGCTTCGAAGCCCCGGTTACCGCTTTTACAGACATCTGTTGTTCATTCAACAGACCATTGTGATGTGTGTGACAGTGATGCATCACGATCCGTGATGCTCACCCCAGAAAGGCTACTCCCAGGTAATCGTCTTGTCGTTCAGGGTCACAACGGTAATCGTGCAGAGGTCCAGACCAATAGCTTCCCACGATCCACCTTCTGCGTCAACCGCCTGGACGTCGTAAATGCACTCATCAGACGGGTTCTTGAACACAACATTTACAGCTGCGCCAGGCTCGATGGTGCCGGTCGCGCCGAGGATGTCATAGCCCCATTCCATCGACGAAGTGCGTGCAACATATAAATGGAAGACCGGAGTCGTACCCGTATTCGAAACCTTGAAGTCTCTATCATCAGCGGCCGATGCGACACCAGCCGACGCACAGAGCGAAATAACTAGTGCACTAACTGCAACAAGCCGACTAGCCCAATTCATTTTTTACCTCACGCCAATCCAAAATCTCGAGCGCAAGATGCTTCGGCCTCCGGGTCTAGGAACTCCCGTGACTAAAACTACTTTTTACTCGCCTCGGATCGTGCCAGAATTTTTTTAAATCCGCAATTTTTGTTACTTGATTGAAACCATGTGGAGAAAAATGAGTTTTGATCACCAGTCTGTTAACTTGATGCTGACCTACCAATGTGACAGAAAAAGAAAATAATTACATGTTAAATATGATAGGGGCTGGTACGTCGTGGCGCCGGGCGTGTCGTCACCGCATTCGTCTCCGCAATCGTCCTCGTCGTCGGTGTCATCACCTGCCCCCTCGACGATTACGCGTTGGTCGGTAAAGGTCACCGATGCGGTTTGGCAGAGATCAATGTTGGTTGCTGCCCACGTCACACCGTTTTGGCCAATGGCGTGCGGGTCGTAGATGCAGTGGGATGAGGCGATGGCGAACGTCACCGGCACCGATGCGCCGATCCTGATTGCACCCGAAGCCGGCACAAGGTCGTCCGTGAGTTTGGGATCCCAAGGGTAGGTCACATGGAGGTGCGTAAGAGGTGTGGAGGTCTTCTTCACAACCTCCAAGTCGCGGTCATCCTCCGCGAGTGCGGGCGTTGCGGTACCCATCAAAATCGCGACGATGGCCATCATCGGGAAAAGCCTGTGTGACCACTTCCGGAAGGTGTTTTGATGCTTAATACAGGTATTTCTTGCCGGTGCGTGATGCCATGGATGTCGGACAAACACCATCAAGAACCAATGAGATTGACCAACAGTGCGCCTCGCCGCGCCGGCGGCGTGATTCGTGCGGGGTACCGTCCGTAAACCAGGTTAGGGCGGCGCACTGGCCTTGGACGGCGTGGTTGCGGTCTCTGTTCCATTCCGCCCGGACGATGGATTTGTCCTCAACCGTTGAGGGGTTGGCGTCGGTGATCTTGCGCGTGAACGCAGACTGGTCTGGTCTGACCGCTTCGGCGGACGACCGCAGGGTCAAGATCAAGAGCCAAAAAAACCTCACCGGTGAGGACGGTCAGCATATCTAGGAAATTTTCTAGAGTGTTTCCCTATGGTGTCTCTAGAGAACAGCAGCGCATGATGCTGATTGCCATGGTGCCCCATCAGGCGGCCGCATGAACCGGACGACGGCGCCCTCATCAACACTGACAGTCGCGAGGCAACGCCGGGGAGGCTTCCATCAGGGTGCAACCGGCGGACGGTGACAGGGCGTGCGTGGTTGGTGGTGGCGGTCATGCGGGAATCGTGCCCGATGCGCCCAGTCGGGCATGAGCGCGATCCCCGAGATGTGACTACCCGATCCCGAGGTATTCCAGAAGCCGGTCGGCGTGCAAGGGATGGCGGTCGACCGGGACGATCCCTTCGAGGGCATGCGTTTCGCGGAATCCACCCCCGCAGGCGAGGACGACGACCCGGTCGGTCGGGGCGATGGTGCCCTGGGCGACCAGTTTCGCCACCCCCGCAAGACCGGTACCGGTGGAGGGTTCGCCATACAACCCTTCGATGGAGGCCAGTTGGCGTTGCGCGACGAGGGCCTCGGCGTCGGAGATGCTGACCGCAACGCCTCCCGATGCGCGCAGGGCCGCCAGGGCATCGACCGCATCCGGCGGCACGCCGTGCTGCAACTTCGCTTGCAGGGTCGGGGTCTCTTCGGAGATGCCGAGGGCGTAGAGATCCTCCATTGTATGGAGGCCCCGCGCGAGTGCGATCTCGAAAGCGTTGTAGGCGTCCGGTTGCACGGCGACGAGCCGGGGCAAGCGTCCGCCGAGGCGGTCAAGTGCGCCAAGGGCGTGCAACTGTTCGTACGCCCGCCAGATCCCCGCAAGCGTGCCACCGCCACCGACGGGGATGACGATCCAGTCGGCACCGCCGGCGTCAGCGATCTGGGCGGCGATCTCGAAGCCGAGGGTTCGCGCGCCTTCGGCCTGGAAGGGGTTCCCGCGGCGGTAGGTGCTGGTGAAGTAGAGGGGATGTTCGGTGGCGAGGCGGTCGATGAGGTGCAGGGCATCGTCGAAGGTGCCGGGCGCCTCGTGGATGCGCGCGCCGTAGAGGGCGGCCGGCAGGAGTCGCGCGTCGGGGGTGCCCTTGGGGGCGACGAGGGCGCACTTCATGCCCGCACGGGCGGCGTAGGCGGCGGTCGAGAGGCCGGTGCTTCCCGCGGAGAGGATGACGCAGGCGTCGAAGCCGAGTTCGCGTCCGCGGGTGATCGCCACCGAGAGGGCACGATCCTTGTGCGACCCGGTGGGGTTGCGGGTCTCGTCCTTGATCCAGAGGTGGCACCCCCACTCTCCGCGCGCCGGGATGAGCGGCGTGCCCCCCTCATCGAGAGTGACGGCGTGCGCTGGGTCATCGACCGGAAGGACGTGGCCGTACCCCCACATCGACCGTGGCGCATGCCGGTAGCGGTCGGTGGCGGTATCTCGGTAGGTGATTGCTAGCGCGCCATCGCAATGCGGGCACCGTGGGGAGTACGGGCGCGCCGGGGCGACCTGGTGGCAGTCGTCACAGGTGAGGTCAAAGGTGGGGGAGGCAGTCATGATGCCGCCATGATGGCACGTGCATGGCATCGGGGCAACG
>BJHB01000039.1:0-12977 GCA_014191415.1 Chloroflexota bacterium | reverse complement strand
CATGCCCGCAAGGTGCAGGGCCCCTTCTACCTGAGGATTCACACGCTTACCCCTCACCGCTTCGATGCCTACAAATAACAGTCGGGCACCATCAAGGCCGGGGACTGGAAGTATGTTGAAAATCGCGAGGTTCAACGACAGGAACGCCATGAACTGGAGCAACGTCGGGGTGCCCGCCCGCGCTGCGCGGCCTGTCATTTCGGCGATCCCGACAGGACCGGCTAGTTCCGCCGGAGCTTCCCGGACCACCACCTTGGCAAGCCCGGTAACCATGTTCACGACCATCTCGCCGGTCCGGGTGAGGCTGACCGGAAGGGCCTCCGCGAGTGGAAGGCGTTCCAGAACGTATTCCGGTCCGAGTGATATTCCGAGCGCCAAGGCATTGGTCTGCGGGTTCATGCGTGGCGTTACTGAAAGTTCGAACACATCCGACGACCTGCGAAGTCGCAATGAAACCGGTCGCCCCTCACTCACACGGACCGCTTGCCGAACTCCGGCCGCATCAGTAATCGGCGCACCGTCGATCGCCATGATCAAGTCACCGTCACGGACGCCGGCTTCCGCACTCGCCATTCCCGGCTGAACCCCATAGATTTGGACACGACCGCACCCGTCGCACGGCGACATCTCGCCAAGCATCAGCGCGATTGTCAGGCAGATTGGTGCCAGCATCAGGTTCATCGCACTTCCGGCTACCAGAACCGCTGCCCTTGCCAGTTTTGGCTGCGCACCGAACGAATCCGATTGGACGACTTCGCCATTCTCACCGAGCATCTTCACGAACCCGCCAAGAGGCAGGAGGTTCAACGAGTACGTCGTCAAACCTCGGGTAATTGAAAGAACCCGGGGGGGATATCCGAATCCGAACTCAAGCACTCGGATCCCCGCAACGCGAGCGACCACAAAATGCCCGAGTTCGTGTGCGATGACCAACACGGTCAAGACCGCCAAGAAGACGCTGACCGTGGTGACCGTTGCTGTCATTCGTGGAAACTCCCGTTCATACGGTACACGCCCGCCGACCGATTTTCGGTCACACCAATTGTGAACAACCAATCTGGATCAGTACCGAAACCCCTACACCAAGTGTGATTTGATCTCGCACATTGGCTCGCCCTTCTGCGGGGCCTCGCGTCACCCAAACCTTTGCACGAGACGGGTGGCAACTTCGCGTGCATGCGCGTCGACCGCCACCACCTGTTCTAGGGAGGTCACTGGCGTCGATGCGATCGATTCGAGGGTCTCGGAAATAACCTCTGAGATGGCGCCGAAGCGCATGCCACGGTTAAGAAACGAATCCACGGCAACCTCATCGGCTGCGCTCAGGATTGCCGGCGCGGTCCCTCCAGTTCGTCCGGCCTCAAGCGCCAAGCCCAGACACGGGAACCGCTCATATGAGGGTGCCTCGAACGGCAAGGATCCGAGTTCGGCCAACGAGAATGGACGGGACGCGGGATCGGCCTCATTTCGCTTTCGAACAAGGCGTTCGCCAGCAGTGAGCGCAAGCTGGATTGGCAGACGCATGTCAGGCCAACCGAGTTGGGCCTTCAGTGACCCGTCCACAAACTCGACGACGCTGTGGACGATGCTCGTGGGATGAACCACGATATCGATGCGATCAAAGGGGACGCCGAACAGCCAATGGGCTTCGATCGCCTCGAGGCCCTTGTTCATCAACGTCGCGGAGTCGATCGTGATCTTGGGACCCATTTGCCAAGTAGGGTGTCTCAGAGCGTCCGCCACGCCAATCGCACTGAGCCTATCGGGGTTCCACTCCCGAAAGGGGCCTCCGGACGCCGTGAGGACCAGTCTTCGCACACCGTCCATGGTCTCACCGAACAGGCACTGCCAGATCGCACTGTGCTCACTATCAACTGGAAAGAGCCTGCCACCGTTCCGGCGAACCGACTCCAAAACCAGCGGCCCAGCGATTACAAGGCTTTCCTTGTTTGCGAGCGCAACGTCCTTGCCTGCGTCAAGCGCCGCGAGGGTCGCGGTAAGCGCGCCCCGTCCGCTCGAAGCAGCCAGTACGACATCAGCCTCGGGCATTGTCGCGACTGACGCCAGTTCTTGATTACCCGCCAGGATCGTGAAGTCATCCGCTCCAATCGCAAGCGCTACCTCATCACGCAGTTCTGCGGGATCTGCCAGCGATCCGTCTCCGCCAGTTGCGCACACAATCCGGGGCCTTACCTGCAAAGCCTGATAGGCAAGTAGGGGGATGTTTCGACCAGCAGCCAAGGCCACAACCTCGAACACGTCGGGGTGATCAGCCATCATGTCCAGTGCCTGCCGGCCAACACTCCCGGTGGATCCCAGTACGGCAACACGGATCCTTCCCGTGCGTTCGCGCCTCGGAAAAAACGGCGTCATGGGCTCGTGCGACAGAACTGCGCGCCCGATCTGGGCACCATCCACAGCGCTCATCTCTGTCGAACCTCACCCACGTTGAGGGGCTTCCGCATCATCCCGCGGTTCCCAGCAGTGCGCCCGCGTAGTAGTAGACAAGCGGTGCAGTGAAAAGCACCGAGTCGATCCGGTCGAACATCCCACCGTGTCCTGGGAAGAACCCGCTTGCGTCCTTTGCCCCCGCATCACGCTTCACCATCGACTCGGCAAGGTCCCCAAGTACCGCGGCGATCGCGATGCCGATAGCCATGGGCACAATATGGAGCACCGGAATTGGCAACGGTCGCCAGTCAATCGCCGTCAAGCCAGGCACGAAGCCGGCAAGGTCGACCGACGCCAGCCACACAACAACAAGGGTCAGAAAGAGTCCTCCGGTGGCACCTTCCCAAGTCTTCCCCGGACTGATCCATGGCATCAACTTGGTGCGCCCGAAACGGGATCCAACGAAGTATGCTCCGGTGTCGAACGCCCACGTGGCGCCAAGCACAAGAAAGACCCAGCCTCGGCCCCCCGAAAACGCCTCACCGGGTGCGTCTAGCAGGCGCAACGCGCCAACTCGCCCGAGCAGCCAAGTCACATACCACGCGCCGAGGACAGTGACCGCCCACCCCGTCAGCCGGTCACGCGACGCCTCTCGACGGAAGAGCAAAGCGACCAAAGGCGCGACAACGGTGAGAGTAAGGACTAACTCGCGCTGTCCCGCACTCGAGTTGAGGACTTCAATCACGCTCGACCGAAACGCTCCGGCATCAGAGATGTCTCCCAGCGAAACGAGAAGCAGTTCGGCTCCCGGCGAAAGGAGTAGCAAAGAACCAGCTAGGAAGAACCCAACGGGGGCGACGACAATCGCCCCGGTGCGGCGCGCAAGTCCGTAGAACTCGCGAAGCGCGGCGCCGACGATGATGGCCAAGCCAAGCAGGAACCACGCGCCTCCAGCCCAGACAGCCAGAAGCACGGGAGGCGCGGCCAAGAAGGCTGTTAGTGTCCTGACCATGACCACACTCGGCACAGGGTGCGCCCCGGCAGTCCCACCACGAAACACCGGCCCGCCGGTTGGGATTGCGCCCCGTGGATCCTTTGCACGGGCCTTCTTGACGGGGGACCGGCCAGACGCCACAGCCACCTAAACCTCGAGGACTTCGGCCTCTTTGCGCTGACCCAATTTCTCCGCCTCCGCGACGAAACGGTCTGTCAGCTTCTGCATACGCCCCTCGGCAGACCGGATGTCATCGTCGGTGGCCTTGTTGTCCTTCTTCAGGGCGCGCACATGATCTATGACGTCACGACGTACATTTCTGATCGCGACACGCGCCTCTTCAACCCGCCGACCGACCACTTTGACCAATTCCTTGCGGCGGTCCTGGGTCAACTGCGGGAGATTGATCCGGACGATCTGGCCATCGTTGTTCGGGTTCAACCCAAGCTCGCTCTTGAGGATGCCCTTCTCAATCGCGCTGATCGCGCCTCGGTCCCATGGTTGGATCGCGATCACCCTTGCTTCAGGAACACTGATGTTCGCCATCTGGCTCAACGGCATCTCGGATCCGTAATACTCAACGACAATCCGTTCGACCAGCCCGGCACTGGCACGCCCGGTCCGGATGGCTGACAAGTCGTGCTCGAGCGAATCGATCGCCTTGCCCATCTTGCCTTCGCCGCTGCTGATTGCTGCCCCTACAGAGTCCTGACTCATCTCTTCGCTATCCCGTTGCATCTTACCCGCGCTGCGGGAACCGAGAACGACAGACTACGCTACTAGTGCTCCGCTGATCCAAATCATTCGGCAACCGCTGGCACGTCTGACGGACCAACGAGGGTACCCACGCTCTCCCCGCGTATTGCCCGAGTGAGCGCATCAGCTTCTTCAAGCCGGAACACCACTAACGGCAAGCTGTGTTCCATGCAGAGAGAAATGGCTGTGCTGTCCATGACTTGGAGTCTCTGGTTCAGCACATCCAGATACGTTATCCGGTCGTATCGGGATGCCGAGGCAACCTTGCGTGGATCAGCGTCGTACACCCCATCGACATAGGTCGCCTTGAATAGGACGTCCGCGCCAATCTCCATCGCACGCAAGGCACCGGCAGTATCGGTCGTGAAAAACGGATTGCCCGTTCCCGCTCCAAAAATAACGACCTTTCCATCTTCAAGATGGTCAATCGCCCGCCGACGGATATACGGCTCCGCAACCTGGCGCATCTCGATCGCGGTCTGGACGCGCGTCACGATTCCCACGCGCTCGAGAGCTTCCTGAAGCGCGAGCGCATTCATGCACGTCCCAAGCATGCCGATGTAATGAGACTGCGCCTCTTCCATGCCCAATTGGTGACCCGTGTCTCCACGCCACAGATTACCCCCACCGATCACAATCGCGAGTTCCACGCCTGTGTCATGGATTGCCTGGGCCAAAAGCTCGGCGAGGCGCTGGGCAGCCCGTGGATCGATCCCATAGCGGGCGTCACCAACCAGATATTCGCCACCGAGTTTGAGCAGGACCCGGCGATATGGGCGCCGACCAGGCGCAATCTGATGTGCCGGCCCGCCGACTTCCTGATTCTGAGTATTGACGGCCACGGGCTTCTCCTTCACTCGGCAACTCGCCACTGCAACGCCCCGGCACGCATCATGTTCCGGACACGCAACGGCTGAACGGCGTCACTGAAAGGGGCACCGGATCTTCCGAAGCGCCACGCCAACGGACGCGCAGGTGAGCCCTCCTGAAGAAACTTAGCGCCCGAGCTCGAACCTCTGGAAGCGACGAACCCTGATGTTCTCACCAGACTTCGCGATTGTCTCAGTGATCATCTGGCCGATCGTCCGCGAGGAATCACGAATGGATACCTGGGATAGCAGGGACGTCTGCTTCACATCGTCGGCGGTTAATCCGTCGCGTGCAATCTCCTCTTCCGAGGCTGTCTCAATTGAGATGAACCTCGGGTTCATCGCCACAATTTGCATCGCGATGTCGCGTGCAAGGGACTTGAACTCGTCGGTTCGGGCAACGAAGTCGGTCTCACAATTGACCTCAACCATCGCCCCGATACGACCGCCCCCGTGGATGTAGGTTTCCACCAAACCTTGTCCGGTTTCACGTGACGCCTTCTTGGCTGCCGACGCGAATCCCTTTTCCTTGAGGATGGACCGCGCAGCTTCGGAGTTGCCTCCGGCCTCCTGAAGGGCACGCTTGCAGTCCATGATGCCCGCGCCCGTCTCCTCGCGCAGAACCTTCACCATTTCGGCCGTGATTTCCATGTCCGTCTAGCCTGCCTGTTCGTCAGTTCACCCGGACACAACACCACACGGTATCGGCGGGCGCCATCATTATTTCCAAACGGCGCGGGGCAGACCCGTTGCCCGAGCCTCCCAGCGAAATGCGATTTCCAAACGCAGACGGGCTTATGCCTCGTCCTTGTCCTTGCGTCGCCCACCACGGCCTACATACGCCCTGCCATCCTCGTCAACCTCGTCGACAAACGCCAACGTGGTTTCACCAGAAAGGACTCGTTCCAGTTCTACCTGGCTCAAGGTCTCTTCCTCGTCCTCGACGTCCTCGCCACCCTCTTCCTTGGCAGAAGCGTCGGCAAACCCCCGACCTTCGATGACCGCATCGGCGATCCGTCCCGCGAGCAGGCGGATGGCACGGATTGCATCGTCGTTTGCCGGAATCGGATAGTCGATCTCGTCTGGATTGCAGTTGGTGTCTACGAGAGCCACGATCGGAATGCCGAGCCTACGAGCTTCGGCAACCGCGATGTGTTCCTTGCGGGTATCAACAATGAAGAGTGCCCCAGGTTGACGACGCAGGCCCTCAATGCCGCCAAGGCGGTTCTGCAACCGCTCCATCTCGTCGGTGAGTTTCGTCGCTTCCTTCTTTGTGAGGACTGCGAACTCTCCACGCTCATGTCGTGCCTTGAGTTCCTGAAGGCGACGGATCCGCATCTGCATCGTGGTCTGGTTCGTCATCATGCCGCCAAGCCAACGCTGGTTCACCCAGAACTGGCCAGAACGCTTGGCAGCTTCCTCAACCGCCTCCTGCGCCTGCTTCTTGGTACCGACGAACAGGACGCTGTCACCGCGCCGGGCCACGTCACGGATGAAGTTGAATGCTGACGCGAGACATGTGACCGTCTGCTGGAGGTCGAGAATGTGGATGCCATTCCGTTCAGTAAAAATGAACGGCTTCATCTTCGGGTTCCACCGCTTGGTCTGGTGGCCAAAGTGAACTCCCGCTTCCAACAGCAGCTTCATAGAGACGACAGCCATGATTACTCCTTGGTTCCGGTTCTCTGGCACTCGCCGACTATCCGAAGTCCGGCGATCACCGCTTCCGCCCCGTTCACCCCGTGGCTTGCACCGGGTCCGCCCTTCAGGGGGACCCACAGTGACCGAACCTCCGGTCCCGAGACGTGACTACTTAGGCCGCACAAGCTGTCCGGCCACTCCTAATTATAGCAATGCCCTCGTATACTTCCGCGTCGCCTACCAGCTTCCAAAGCGAGGTACGACGTGCATCGAACTTGTCAAAGTCCCCACCACGCCGTTTGGAGACAGCATGCCAATCATCCGTTTCGAGGGTTGGAAGGTTCCGGGCAAGGAGGCGGGGACAATGTCCCAGCGCCTCACGACCTACCAGGTCGGCGCCCAATCACTCACCAGTGGCATCAGTCAGTTCGCACCGGGCGCGGCGGTTCCAATGCACACCCACAACTGCGAAGAGCAGGTGACAATCGTCGAAGGGTCGGGGGTCGCCACCATTGATGGGGTGGAGCAGATTCTGACCGCGTATGACTCCACCTACGTTCCAGCCGGCGTGCCTCACTGCTTCCGCAATGCCAGTGACAATCCGTTCGTGATGCTTTTCATCTACCCCTCTCCGTACGTCGAGAGACACTTCACCGAGACAGGGACGATGGACTGGCATGGCCGTCCACCTGCCGAAGCACACGGCGACGACTAGAGCCACCGAGCTACCACCACACCGTTGGCCTCATTGCTGTCAACTGTTGACAGCGGTGATCAGCTTGAATTGCTCGTCAGTCAATGGAAGAACCGAGAGACGGGAGATCCGAACAAGCGGGCTCCCGGCAAACTCTGGTAGTTGCTTTAAGTAGGCCAGCGAGACCGGGGGTTCAAGCCGCTTAGTAGCGCGCACGTCAACGACCGTCCAGCGAGGGTCACCCGCCTCGGGATCTGGGTGCGGGGCAGAAATCACCTCCGCAAGACCGACTGCAGAGCGAACGTCGCCGCTGTGGTAGATCACGACACAATCCCCGACCACCATCGCGCGGATGTGGATCAACGCGGTTGCGTTTCGAACACCGTCCCAACGGGTTTCGTGATCCGCCTCCAATTGATCGAATGAGTAGACCGACGGTTCCGTCTTGCAAAGCCAGTACTTCATTGGCTGTCCTTTTCGCGGTTATGCGGGGTCCGCCGCACCGTGCCGCGCCGTTGTAGCCCGGGAGGTAGTGAATATCGTGGCAGGTTTGCCTTCAGAAGACGCGCCGGTAGCACGCGGCCAGCGCGTGACCGTCCTTGATATTGGCTACGTGCGACTGGTCGATTGGATGGGTGACGACCTGTCGGTTACGAACGCGGCTCGCGCTTCCTACATGAAGGAGACCAACGCCTTCCGGGCGGCCGACGAGCGCCTCATCGCATTCCTTGCCTCCAACGGTCACCATAGCCCCTTCAGGCATGCCACCGTCTCCCTGGAGATCAAGGCACCGATCATGATCGCCCGCCAATGGTTCAAGTACCGAGTTGGCGCGGCCCATACCCCGGATAGTGCCGAGTTCCTCGGCATCGAAATGCCCGCCGATTTCGCCGAGGCGCTCGGATGGCGAGGCCAGGGGGATGACGGTGGTGATGGCAGTGGCGATCTCCTCCATGCACGGAATGAAGCGAGCCGGCGTTACGTGACCTTGCCTCCGGAGTTCTACATCCCGGGCCTTCCTACCACCCCCGCATGGCGTTCACGCCCCGAGAACAGCAAGCAAGGATCCGGTGGACCTGTCGACGACGTGACCGCGGCCGAAGCGACAACTCGCCTTCAGTCGCTGATCGTCCAGGGACTTGCGCACTATGACTGGGCCCTGGCATCGGGCATCTGCGCCGAGCAGGCTCGTCTCTTCCTGCCTGCATATGGACTCCACACGGTCTGGAGATGGACGGCGAGCGTGCAGGCAATTTCCCATTTTCTCACCCAGCGTCTCAATGAGGACGCCCAAGGTGAGATCCAAGCCTACGCACACGCCGTGCGCACACTTGTCACACCGTTATTCCCGAATGCACTGAAGGCACTGATCTCCGTAGACGATTAACGCGGACGCACCATCGCGGGCAGGAACGGTGAGCGAGGGCGTCGCCTCGAATGTGCGGGAACCGGACCACTCCGGCGCAATGGGAGTTCGGAAAGTAGCGCCACAAGGTCGTGCAGTGACTCCAGACTGTGCGATGGCAGAAAGTCGTCGAGATAGGGCAAGGCTGCCTGCATCCCGCGCGTCAGGGGCTTGTAGCTAGGTGAACCAAGCAGTGGGTTGAGCCAGAACAACCGGAAAGACGTCCGTTGCAACCGGGCCATCTCCCTGCCGAGTTGAACCGGGTCACCTCGGTCCCACCCGTCTGAAATTATGAGGACAAGTGCCCCACGCCCGAGCACACGACGCGCCCAGTTCCGATTGAATGACGCAAGTGCCTCACCCGTCCGGGTCCCTCCGTGAAGGTCCTGGACGTCTTCGTGGACCCGTGTCAGCGCATCCTCAACCCGACGTCGCTTGAGCGCGGGCGTAATGCGGGTGAGCCTGGTGGCGTACGCGAATGTCTCCACCGTCGCGCCGGTTCCATGCGAGACGGTGTGAAGGAACTGCAGCAGCAGGCGCGTGTACCGTTCCATGCTACCCGAGACGTCGCAAAGCAGGACTATCGGCCTCGGACGCACCTTGAGTTCCCGGCGGGCAAATGTCAACGGTTCGCCGCCAGTAGTGAGGCTTCGCCGGATGGTGCGCCGGAGATCCAGGGTTGCCCCACGTGGAGACGGGCGCATCCGCCGGGTAAGCCGTTGGGCCGAACGGGTGCGCAGGCGAGCCATCAACCGGCGCAGTACCGCGATCTCTGCATCAGTCAGGTGCGAGAAATCCCGCGTCCTCAGTGTCTCGCTCGAGCTGTAGCTTGCCACCGCAGGTGGTGCGCTGCCGTCGTCCGACTGCGAAGCATCCGGAGGCTCATCAAGTTCGAATACGAACGCCGCTGCCCCTGGGGTCGGCGAACGGTCGTCGTCCTCGCCCTCGCCTTCCGCCGCATGGTCCGCATCTGGCGCGCCGGGCACACCCTCAGAATCCGAGCTACCCGCATCAGCAGGCGGCTCAACCGATTTCCGGCGCAACGGAGGGAAGAAACGTGCGAACAACCTGTCAAAGGTGTCTCGTTGGTCAGGTCGGGAGAGGAGTGAAGTCCGTGCCGCAAAGTACAAGTCATCCCGCCGCCCGAGGTCAATGAACCCAAGGGTCGTTGCAAGGGTCTGTACCCGTGTCGGATCTGCTGGTATCCCCTCCGCTCGCAAGGCCTGCCCGAATCGCACGATGCGATGCAAGAACGCCCCGGCCACCTCGTTTGGCCGTCCGATGGCGTCACCGACGATGTCGGTAATCAACCGGCGTGGCGCGCCAGTCCCGGTCACGGGCGGACGTCACTCCCGGAAGCCACCTCGCCCACAAGGCGTGGATACAAGTCGCGCTGTACCCGGACCACATCTTCCTGATGCTTCAGGAGCGTCCCGAGCGTATCCAGGACAATCGGGTTCTTGAGTTCCTCAATTCCCAGGGCGATCATTGCTGCCGTCCAGTCGAGGGTCTCGGCTACTCCCGGAACCTTCCATAGGTCTTCCTTGCGAAGTGCCTGCACGAACGTCGCAATCTGTACCGAAAGCGGTTTGGGCGCGTCAGGGATCCGGGCAGCGATGATCTCGAGTTCCTTCTGGACGGTCGGATACTCAATCCAGTGGTAGAGGCATCGGCGCTTCAAGGCATCGTGGAGTTCGCGGGTCCGGTTGGAGGTAATGATGACCATCGGAGGCACGGTCGCCTTGATCGTCCCGAGTTCCGGAATCGTGACCTGCCAATCGGAAAGCAATTCAAGCAGGAATGCGTCGAACTCGTCATCAGCCCGGTCAAGTTCGTCAATGAGCAACACCGGAGGCATCTCACGGGTCGCCTCGATCGCCTGGAGCAGTGGGCGCCGGACGAGGAAACGCGGACCAAACAGGTCATCCGCATCCATCGAACCACCTGCACCGGCCTGCGCTTCGAGCATGCGAATGTGAAGCATCTGCCGACTGTAGTCCCACTCATAGACCGCATGGGCTATGTCGAGGCCTTCATAGCACTGGAGACGGATCAGGGGTGCACCGGTGATCGCACTTAGCGCCTTGGCAATCTCGGTCTTGCCGACACCAGCTTCACCTTCCAGGAGCAATGGCTTCGGCAACGCCAATGAGAGATAGAGTGCCGTCGCCAGCGATCGGTCGGTGACGTACCGCTGACTTGCGAGCGCCTCGACAACTCCATCGACACCGTGGAGACCGTGTACCGCACGTTCACGATGTGGTGCCTTCGCCGACCCGTGACTTGCCGGTGAGGCATCCCCCCCTGCCATGCCACCAACATTTGAAGTGTTGTCGGAGTGTCGTGGTTGCGTCATGATCACGTAGGATACGCCAGAACGGCTTGAGGCGCGGGTTACCCGTCCCGGGTGTTTGCCGGCCTTCTTGGAGATGGCCAAAGTCGCTGGCACATTTACGGAATGGTCGTCCACGTCGCGACCTGCACAGATCGTGGACCAAGTCTGGACCTGTCAAAGGGAGACAATCGCAATGACGGCCTCTTCACCACCTGGCCCGGCATCCTCCCCGGTTTCCATTGAAATCGGAACCTCGAACTACCCGCGTCTCGTCCGTTGGGGGCACGCATACCAACGCGAGACCGGCGTTAGCCTCTGGCATTCATACGTGCTCACCACTGCTGACGGCCCAATCCTCATTGACCCGCTGATGCCCGACGGTCAAACATTGGGCCAACTTGAGGCGATTGTCGAGCAGATGGGCGGAGTCCCCGCGGCCACAATCCTCACGAACGACATGCACGAGCGCGCCGCCTATGTGGCGCGTAACCAATGGGGTATCCCGATTTGGGCGCCTTCCGCCGGAGCCGGGGAATACGAGGCAACGCCAGACCGCCTATTCGGCGCGTCCGACCGCTTGCCAGGCGGGCTTATCGCCATTCCAGTGCATGGCGCGTTTATTGGGGACACTCTCCTGAAGTGGACCGCGCCGGACGGCCGAGGTGTTCTCTTCAGTGGAGACGTCTTCATGGAGCGCGGTGACCACTTGATCATTCATGCGCCCGGTGCCAACCCTCGTGCAGCGAAATCGATCGAAGAGGTTGCGGCCAACTTGCGCACCGTCCTAGCCCCTCACCTGGACACCATCGATCTCGTGTTTAGTGCGCACGGCACGCCGTTCACTGGCGATGCGCGTGCCGAAATCAGGCGGCTCATCGGTGCGGACTGAATTCGGGACATCACATCGTCCGGACCGGAAACCCGTCCGGACGACCACGTCTCAGGATTGGCGATACACTCCGCCGGCCACCGGCCTAACGCGTCGGGAGCGCCAAATGAAGGGCGTGCAATGGCCTCGCGCCACCGATGAACCAGAAGCCACCTGTTGGCTCATCGACCGGCGACAGACCTGCACATGAGTGGAGAGAGATGGCGAGATACCGCACTGCCGTGATTGCCTGCGGGACGATTGGGCGCGTCCACGCGCGGGGATGGCAAGACGTTCCTGACCACCCGGTCGCGCTTGGAGCCTGCGCCGACACACATCCCGATGCTCGTCGCGAGTTCGGAGAGTTCTTTGGCATCGGTGCCGAACACCGGTACGCGGACTACCGCGAGATGCTCGATGCGGAACGCCCTGACATCGTGGATGTCTGTTCATGGCACCGCCAACATGCCGAAATGACCATTGCGGCGGCAGCACGCAAACCCCGGGCCATCATCTGCCAGAAGCCAATGGCGCTCTCCCTTGGTGAAGCGGACGCGATGCTGACCGCATGCGAACGCAATGGGGTGTCCCTGTTCATCGCGTTCCAGCGACCGCACCATGCCACTTGGCTCAAGGCACGCGAGTTGATCCGTTCAGGTGTCATCGGCCGCATCCAGCAGATTGCCATTGATGATGGCGGCAACATCCTGAATACGAACTCGCACAACATCCGCCTGGCCGGATACCTGCTCGAAGAGGCACGACCGCAGTGGGTCATGGGTGCGGTTGAACGCCTGACCGACGTAATGGAGCGAGGCATCCCGTGTGAGGATCGCTGCCTGGGCGTCATCGGGTACGAAAGCGGTGCGACCCTGCTCATCCAGGGTGAACTCGCCGGCAGCCGCGGGGCCGTTGGGGAACCCGGCCGACGTCTCGGACAGGGCGCTCGCGTCATCGGCACCGACGGCATGATGGAGTTCTGGACCGGCAGACCCGCCGACAAGGACCTCCGGAGCGACGGTGA
>BJHB01000038.1:0-13018 GCA_014191415.1 Chloroflexota bacterium | reverse complement strand
CCAACGGCGATATTCCTGGCGCGGGCGCAAGGGACTGCGACGCTGCAACCACGGGGTATCTCCTTGGGAACTAGTGGCAACACTGGCGGGAATGGATTGGCCTCCATTCCCGCCAGTGCGCCACGTATCGTGCCGGCTAGACGGGCTTCAGGGTTCCGTCAAGAATGAGCATGATTGTGAAGGAGTCAGCGTAGGGGCTGTTATCGAAGATCGGATCGCCAACCGCAGGCCATCCCTTGACACGGATGCCTTCAGGGGCCGGGTTGTTACCCAGACGCTCATACTGGGGAATGTTCGGCAGGAGTTCGTTGTACGCCAACGCCAACTTGCCGATCAGATCCTTCTGGGCTTCGAAATCCAGACCCTGAGCTGACGCCGTGATCATCGCGTCGAGATCGACTTCGCCACCCAGGGCGTCGACCTTCTGGATGAGGGGATAGGCCATTCCCGGACCCGCCCCTGCTGGTGTGTTCCAGGTGAACAGGTCGGCGACGAACGCGAAGTGGGGGTGCGGGTTGCCCGATCCCCAGCCTTGGATGACCATCTGGAAGTTGCCCGCCTGGGTATCAGGCGTGAGCTGGGTGAATGTGATCAGGCGAACGGTCGTCTTGATGCCAAAGGTGGTCAGCTGCTCGGCAACCGCCTGTGCGAGGGCCGAGTTGTCGGCGAATTCCGCCGGCACGGTGACCTCGTATTCCATACGCTCGCCGTCCGGGCTGACCCACACGCCATCAGAGCCCTTCTTGTAACCCGCGCCAGTCATGAGCGCCTCGGCGCCGGCCGGGTTGTACTCGTACTTGTTCAGCTTTCCAATGGCCTCGGGCGTCATCCACTTGGAGACAAGACGATCCGAGAAACCTGCCATGTACTTTGGGGGTTCGGCCGACTCACCCAACGCTGCCGCTGCGCCGATCTCACGCTTGATGGCGTGGGCGATCGCCTGACGGACTGCCTTGGGGGCGATTGCCGGCATCTTTGCATAGTTGAAGTAGAGGGCGGGTCCAGCGTATGTCGGCGGACGCAGGATTCGGAACCCGAGATCCTTGAAAGCCTTCTCGGTTGCGGGCGGGAACCCGTGCGTCGCGTAGTCGACTTCCTTGGAAAGGACCACGGAGGAGATGGTAGGCGTCTCGCCGTTGTACAGGACTACCGAATCGAAGCCAACGGTGGGCGCTGCCCAGCTTGATGCAACCTTGGTCAAGGTCAACTGTGCCTCAGTCATGCTCTTCGGATCGACCGCGAACGGACCCGACGTGATCATGGCCTTGGGGCGGAACTCGCTGAACTCCTTGCGAAGAGCCTTCCACTCGTCGGAGTCCGCGGTCTTGCCGGCGTTCATCAGGTCGCGCACCTTGTTCGCCCACGGGCCGTAGGTGGCACTGGACCTGATTTGGGTACGCAACACATAGCGCTCCACAATCGTCGTGGGCTTGCCCATGATGAAGTTCACGGTGTAGTCGTCAGGCGTCTCGATGCTGTCGACGTAGCGCCAGACGACGTTGTTGAGCAGCTTCTGGAGGAGGAAGGTGTTAACCACATCCTTGGACCCAAAGGTGCTGCCGTCGCTCCACTTCGCGCCTTGGCGAAGCTTGACCTGGAACATGTTGCGATCCGGCATGGTCTCCCACGACGTCCCCATCAACGGCATCCAGGTTCCCTTGGACCAGTAGTACATGCCCAGTGGCATCTCCAGCAGGTCCCAATAGATGCCCGCCCCGATGAAGCCGGTTGCGAAAGTGTTGAAGTGCCCTGTCGGAGGCAGGTCGTACGGGTACGCCCCGTTGAAGGCCTTGCCACCGCCCATGCCGTACTGGGCCAACGCGGTCGCCGGAATAGCCCCCGAGGCCGCTCCAAGCATCGCGCCGACAAAACCAATGGCCTGCCGACGACGCATACCGCTTGAGACTTCACTGCTCATGCTGTGCAATCCTCTCTGGTAGCAAGACCCGTCGCTGCGCACCTACCAAATACGGACCTTCCGCCGGTCGAGCGCATCACGTGTCTCACCCCCTTACACGTCACTTGAGGACAACCTCCACGGGGCGTGGCGGTCTCCTGCCAAGTGGGGCCAATGTAGCATCACTTTTGTCGTACTGCAAACACAGAGAGACCAGGGTGGTGTTGTGCAGGTCGTGCAAGCAAATGCGGGTCACTTCCTGATAGACGGGAGGGGCAGCATACGTAAAGGAAGTGAGCGAAATGCGCAAGGCCATCATGGCGAACACCTTCCCCGCTGGCATGCCACTCGCCGACCAGTTCCACGTGAGTGCCGAGAGCGGCTTTGCGGGGATTGAGATTGGCCTCGCCCGCGATGGATTCTTCTCGATCGACGGAGACCCGGCTGACACGGAAACGGTTGCCCGGTTGACGCACGAAACCGGCCTCACGATCTCAGGCATGCTCGCCGGTCCGCTTGGGCAGATCCCACCGACCTCCAATGACCCATCCGTCCGTGCCGAGGCTGCTCGGGTGGTCCGACGCACAATCGAGGTCGCACCACACCTCGGTGTAGACACCCTCCTTCTCGTCCCGGGCAGGGTCGAGGTAGACGTTCCGTACGGCGTGGCGTGGGATCGCGCACTTGCGTTCGTTCGGGAACTCATCCCGGATTGCGAGCGACACGGGATCACGCTTGCGGTAGAGAATGTGTGGAATCGCATGATCTACTCGCCAATCGAGATGCGCCACTTCGTCGAGACGATCGGCCATCCGCTGGTCGGGGTCTACTGGGATGCGGGAAACCACGCACCGTACACCTGGCCCCAACACTGGCCCCCAGTGCTAGGCAATCACATCCGCCGGGTCCATGTGAAGGGGTTCAACACCAATGCCGGGCCGACCTGGCCGGGGTTTGTCCGATTGCTCGACGGCACCATTGACTGGCCAGCCGTGATGGCTTCACTTCGAGCCACAGGCTACGACGGCTGGGTAACGATTGAAATCGGGTTCGGTGGAGCGAACCAATCGCCTGCCGAAATCCTGCGCAAGGCCCGGGAATTCAGTGCGGACATGGATACGCTACTTTCCATGTGACTGGGGGACCCGACTGGGACTGAAGCGATGCGGGGCGTGATTACTCAGGCAGGGCGTGGTCGCGACAGGAGATACGAAATGCAATCGATCGGCTTCGCAGTTTTCGGATACGGGTTCATGGCAACCGCGCACATCGAGGCCTTGCAGGCTCTACCGGGTGCGCACGTGGTCGTCGTGTGCGGGCCGCGCCTTGACCGTGCCCAGGCCGTGGCCACGGAGTTTGGCGTACCGCACGCGACGACCTCCGCCGATGAGGCACTCGCCATTGCCGGGGTCGATGCGGTGGTGGTGGACACACCGGACGTCTTCCATCACGGCCTCGTGATGGCCGCCGCACGGGCCGGCAAGCACGTGTTCTGCGAAAAGCCCCTGGCAACATCGCTTGCGGACGCACGCGAGATGGCTGATGCCGTCGATCGGGCTGACGTGCGATCAATGATGGGATTCTCAACCCGCTTCTCCCCGTTGACCCGCACGATCCACGACGCGATTGCTGACGGCCAGATCGGCCGCGTCTTTCACGTCCATGCACAGTCGTTCAGCGCGGGCCTTCTCGCCGCGCAACCAAGGTGGTCGTGGCGCACGGACAAGGATCGGTCTGGCACCGGGGTGATTGGCGACATCGGTGCCCATGCACTGGATACGTGCCAGTACCTCCTTGGCCCCATCGTGGCGGTGGCCTCGTCAATGCATACCTGCATCCCGGAACTGGTCGATCCCGCGACCGGCGCGAAACACGCGCAGGAGGTCGACGATGACACGGTGCTTCTGGTGCGGTTTGCGACTGGCGCACATGGAAGCGTCGCGTTGTCGCGCGTCGGGGCGGTCCATGCGTCCTACCCGATCGGCCGTCGCCACATGCTATTCAGTGGTTCGGGTGGTGGCCTTCTCTGGGAGAACGGTGTTGCCACCCTCTATCCATATGGTGGCGAACCGAAGCAACTGGAGGGAGAACCACCACTTTGGGGGGTCGACCATCACGAGTTCATCGTTGGCTGGGGAAGGCAGAACCTCGAACCATTCCTCGACTCGATCAGGACCGGACGTGATGTCGCTCCCTCAATCCATGATGGACTGCAGACCCAGGCAGTCCTCGACGCCGCGGTTCGGGCATCGACATCCGGGCGGTGGGAAGAGGTCGCACAGGTCTGACATTGGACAGAGGGACCCGGGCATCTCTCCCGGCGGAATGCCTCGGCAGTGACGAAAATCTGTTTGAATTGGGCAGGTCAAGTGGGCACACAGGGACCGCTGCCGTCCAGGTAGCCCCATCACAACGGACGCACCCCTGCTGAAATTGCGACAAGGGTAGGCCACCCGGCGCACATCAATCAGGTAGGTGAGGGCGGGGAGTAAGGGAGGTCGGGCGTCTCCCCTCCCTACGACCCCACCACAACCTCGGGGGGATGGCGAAAACTTGCCGCTTGCTCATCCACCCGTCCATCAATCGCGTCCCCGCGGTGGACATACGTGCGGGTACCGAAGGTGAACGCGCCCTCAGATGCGCCTTCAGGCGGGTAGAACGCAAGTGTGATCTGGCCAGTGCCCGAACCGCCAGCACCCATCGAGCCCGCGTACTTACCTGCCTCATGGGGAAACCCATGGTTGGAAGGGTGATCAAAGATGGCGACGCCGTGCCACGGCCCCGTGCCCGGACCTTCACGGTACGGGCGCGCACCCGGTTGGTCCACCAGCACTTCCGGAGCCCCGGCCGGCGGCGGGTACGGTGGTTGGCCTGACGGGCCGCTCCCGTCAACCCACATCGCCGGATAGGCGCGCTCCGCGCCCGGCGCTGGGGGAACCGGTGTCCCGCTGTCGTTCGTCATCGACCCAATGTTCGGGATGTCCATTTCAGAGGGAAGGCGCAATGCTACAAGGAACGGACTGGTCCCGCGATCATGTAACCAACGCACCTCGGAAGTTGTGTCGATGTACCGGGCAGCCTCTGAAGCCCACCAGAACCGGTGGGTGCGGGTCTCCTCGCAAAACGGGTCCCCAAACGTGTCGACGTACGTCAGGTCGTGGACGACCTCAGCGTACACCGGCCCGGAAATGACGCGCCGGAACCCTCGGTGCACCATCCGACCACCCGGACCGTACGGGGGTTCATCCCAGTCCGACCAGATGTTGACCGACCCCCCCTCACTATGCCCGCCATAGGCAATTCCAAGACCGGTGTGATGCGGGTGGTCAGCGGAACCCTGGCCCCGGACAACGCTTGCCCCGGACGGACCAATGATTGGCCAGAAGTACGGCCGGCGCCCTCCCGTAGTTATGTACGACGCAAATGGTTCACCCGCAGCGCGGACGATCACCCGGTCGAGTTTCTGAACCACAGACATCGGCCATGGTGGAACGACGCTTGCAATCGGTGCCCCTAGGACGCGCAAGTGTCTCACCGACCCCGCACGCACCGAACCCGGCAAGATGAAGCGGAGGGTGCCCGAATGCGCGTCGAACTGGGCCACAAGGATGCCATCGGGTCCGCCGGACGCATCCTCGTCGTGCAGGAGGCAGATGCCCGCCTCGGCAGCGCCGTGATGGTCCGATCCGACCGCACCCGGTGCCACGAGACCGAGGGCGTCGCGACTGACTATTACCGAGATCAGGGGGGTTTCATGGGACTGGCTTCCGGCATGGACGGTAAGCGTGAGTGACACCCGGCATCTCTCCTTGCGAAAAAGGGGCACACCGAACCATGAGCGGCCCGGCGAACCAACCTCACCACCTCCCGGTATGACCGGGGAACAATTCACGACGGCGGCCGTGACCTATGGATCGGGTACCGTCACCTCGGTCACGCGGCGAGAGACGGTACCGGACCGACCGTCGGCTAGGCCACGGCGCAAGTCCGGACCGCAATAGGGTAGGAGATAGGAAATGAGCGAGGCATTCGGGAACCGTGTCGCATTCGTGACCGGAGGCGGGTCCGGCATCGGCCGTGCCACATCACTGCGACTTGCCGGAAGAGGGGCGTCCGTAGCCGTCGTCGACCGGAACCCGACAGGCGCGGCCGAGACGGTCGAACTGATCGTCGCTACCGGGGGACGTGCGATTGCGATCGACGCCGACGCAACAAGTGAAGACGCGGTCAACGAGGCCGTCCGTCGGGCTACTTCTGACCTTGGTAGCGCCCCAACGATCCTGGTCAACAACGCATCGTCAGGCGGGGGTGACGACCCACTCTCGACGTCCGTGGAGACGTGGGACCGGGTCATGGTCGGGGCCTTGCGGAGCCAGTTCGTCGTCTCCAAGGCAATCCTGCCAGGAATGATCGATGCCGGCCGGGGATCGATCGTCTGTGTCTCGACGGTCAATGGCCTGATGGGCATCGGTGACGACGCCTACAGCGCCGCCAAGGCCGGGGTGATTAATTTCGCCAAGAACCTTGCGGTGCGGTATGGCCAGTACGGGATCCGTGCGAATGTCGTCTGTCCGGGAACAGTCCAGACGCCGGCTTGGACAAGACGACTGGAACGGACCCCAGACATCTTCGAGCGACTGACGCCCTGGTACCCGATCGGCCGGGTCGGGCAGGCAGACGACATCGCGGCCGCAATCACCTTTCTCGCATCGGACGACGCCAGTTTCATCACGGGCGTGGTCCTACCCGTGGACGGGGGCCTCACGGCCGGGATGTGGCGGATGGGACGCGACCTGCAGGGCGACTGACGGCGCACGCCTCTCCCCCTCGCCCGTCGTAACGGGGGCGGGGAGAAGCGTGCAGATCACGGGGACGAGGTCGCCGGGTGGAAGGGATCCCACCCACCACGCAGTTGTGGTCAGTGCAGATGAACAGTGCGTCCGGTCGCAATTGATTCGTAGGCTGCCTCAGCAAGTTGGACAGCCCGGCGTCCATCCTCAGATGTCACCACCGGCGCCTCGTCGTGCAACACCCACTTGGCAAAGCTGCTTAGTTCACTCTGGACGGATCGGCCGGCATCGCGTTCGACAGGCACCTCCACCTCGGTCCCGTCAACCAGACGGTACGAGACATGATTACGCGCCCAGTCGTAGAAGATGCTTCCACGATCACCCGTCACCAGACCTTCGGTCGCGCCGATGACCGTCGCCACCGACGATTCGAGCACTCCAAGCCCGCCGTTGCGGAATCGGAGGGTCACTACCACGTGATCCTCATAGTCGTATTCAGGCCGGGTGAAGTTGGCAGCCATGGCAGTGACCTCGGCCACTTCGCCGAAGATCGACCGCATGAAGTCGAACTCATGCACGTTGACCTCGTGCAGGAGGCCCCCGGTATTGGCACGCTTGGAACGCCAGGTCGCCGCCCATGGCCCATCCGCGCCGCGGCGTGCACACCGCAGGATCCGCACGGCAAACGGCTTGCCCACCGTTCCTTCACTGACGAGATGGCGGACGGTCGCAAAGACGGTGATCAGGCGAAGGACCTGACCAACCATCAACTTGCGTCCGAGTTCGTGGGCGCGGGCGATCATCACGTCGCAGTCGGCAAGGGTCAGCGCCATCGGCTTCTCGCAAAAGACATCCTTGCCAGCGGCGAGCGCGGCGAGGACGAGGTCCTTGTGGGTGAAGTTCGGGGTTGCCACGATGACCCCATCGATGGACGGGTCCGCGAGGACCGTCGCCACGTCAGTCGTCACCCGGACAGTCTGCCCCTTGGTGGCGGCTTGGGTAGCCACTGCTTCGGCACGGGTGATGTCCAAATCGCAGGCCACGGCCAGACGAACCTCGGGCAAGGTGACCAATTGGGTCGCATGCGACCCACCCATCGTGCCGCAACCGATCAACCCCACGGAAAGCGTGCGTTTCTCGCTCATTTCTCTCTCCAATTCCAGTCAGGGCTGGTTTGCCTGGGTCTCCGTGCTAGCCGGCAATGAGTCCAGCGAGGTATCCATGGGCACGCAAGGCATTGGCGTTGACCTCTTCCAAGGTGCCAAGGCCCAGTGTCTCGACAATTGCCGGGCCAGCAAACCCATGCGCCTTTAGCGTTCCGATGATCGTCGGGAAATCCACGTCACCGTCACCAGCCGTCACGTCAACCGCACGGTTGGGGCCACTCCCACCAGTTTCGTCCTTCAGGCAGGTTGCCACAACGTACTTGATCAGTTTGGTGAGGGCAGGTTCCGGCCGTTCGCCAGCGTAATACAGGAGATTGCCGGGGTCGAAGCACAGGCGATACGCCGGGTGGTCAACCCGCTCAATCGCATGGAGACAGTCATCGCTCGTAGTCGAAAGTCCGCCATGCGGCTTGAGGGCGATCGTCACACCATGGTCAGCCGCAATCGGGGCGGCGGCTCGCATGACGGCGAAGTAATCGTCGTATCGCTCGGGATGGCTGGAGCCCATCTCCAGCAAGATTCGGACGTCGAGGGCGGAGGCATGTCCGATCATTGTCCGCAGGTACCCGATTGCCACGTCGTGGCCCTTGTCCAACGGGACATTCGAGGGGACCATCCGAACCGTAAGTCCGTGGGCGCGGACCCGGGCCGAAACTTCGGCGGCCTCGGCAGGTGTGGTGTCACCGGTCACCACCGCGTCCTGATGCATCAGCAGGAGGCCAAAATTCGCGAACCCTGCAGCGGCGATCCCGCCAAGGGCGTCGTCAAAGGTGAACTTGCCCCACGGGCGGTTCATGCATCCCAGTTGTATGGTCATCGCTCTCTCCAGTTTCAGTGTGCGAGGGCAGCGCGAAGCATGGCCAAGGCCTCGGGAACACCTTGGTCCGGGTGGGCGTTGCCCTCCATCTCGAGGCTGAGCGCCCCGCGATAGCCGTGCCGGCGGAAGATGTCCAGGATGCGTGGATAGTCCAGATCAAGTGTGTAATACAGCCCACCACCGGGGTACGCCTTTGCCTGGACGAGGACGGCGTGTGGCGCCATCTTCTCGATTTCGGCGTACAGGTCCCCTTCGAGGAAGTTTCCGGTATCGATCATCGCCTTCAACCATGGCGAGTTCAGGCTCTCGATGATCCGGCACGTCCCCGCAGCGCTCGCGGTGAACCCCCAATGGTTCTCCAGTGCCAAAACGACCCCTTCGCGCTCTGCCGTCTTCAGGCACTCGGCAAACGACTCGAAGATCCAGCCCCAAGCGTCGTCTTCGGTGTATCCGGGCACCGGAGGCTCATGTCCACGGCGCGCCATGTATTCAGAGAAATCGGTCACCGTCCGCCAACGGCCACCAAAGACACGCACCACGGGCGCACCAACCTGTGCAGCGACCTCGATGTACTTGTTGACAATCCCGACCTGTTCGTGGCGTGCCTCGGCGGTCGTCTTGACGAAGTCATGGTGGGCCGAGACAGACAGGAAGTGGACCCCGGCGTGCAGGGCATGAAGCTTCAAGCCGTTGAGATACGCCCGATCCGTCGACGGCATGTGCACGCCAAGCACCTCGAAACCGGTGCATCCAAGCGCGGCGGTGCTGTCAATCATCGTCTCGATTGCGGGGATCGGTTCATTGCACTCCGGTCCCTTGCTCAGTCGGTGAAAGGAGTAACTCGAGATGCCAAGTTCCACGTCGCTTCCCTCTCAGTCCCACAAGCCACTAGATGTCGTACGTTGCGTTGGGAGGATATCCCGCGCGGTCCATTGAAGCGGGGAAACGCGACGAGTCGCAGAACCCAGTACTGTCTCGGCGTGAACAGTGAAGGAAACCTGGGCGCCTCGCCCGCGGGCGCCGACCCGTCTGATGGGGAAACACTCGGAGCGATCCTCGCCCGCCAGAGGCACACCTTCCACACAGAGTCCCTGCCTACCTACGAGGAAAGGATCGCGCACCTTCGCGCGATCCAGCGGTTCGTACGCGATCACAAGCAGGCACTCTGCGATGCAATCAGCGCTGACTATGGCCACCGGTCACCCCATGAAACCCTGCTCACAGAGATCCTGCCAGTCATTCAGGGGATCGATCACGCGTGCCGCCACCTCAGGAGTTGGATGAAGGTCCAGCGGAGATCGGTGGACATCACCTTCCTCGGATCTCGCAACCGGGTCATCCCGCAACCACTGGGTGTGATCGGCGCCATCGTTCCCTGGAACTTCCCCCTGAACTTGAGTTTCGTGCCACTGACAGCAATCCTCGCTGCCGGCAACCGGGCGATGGTAAAGATGAGCGAGAACTCGCGCACGCTCACCCGGTTGCTTATCGACCGGATGCCGACCTACTTGCCGACCGATCGTCTGACCTTCGTCGAGGAAACCGGAGGCATCGGCGAGGCGTTCAGCTCCCTACCGTTCGACCACTTGCTATTCACTGCCTCCGGTGAGACTGGTCGGCGGGTCATGTCGGCAGCCGCTGCCAACCTCGTTCCGGTCACGCTCGAACTTGGAGGCCGGTCGCCGGCAATCGTCTGCGAGGACTTCCCAGTCGCAACCGCGGCAGAACGCATCATCCAGGTCAAGTGCCTGAATGCCGGCCAGATTTGCACGACCGTCGATCACGCGTTTGTTCCCCAAGAGGCAGTGGACGCATTCGTGGCGCACGCCCGCATGGTCGTTCCACGCCAGTAACGGTCGATTGACACGCCGGACTACACATCCGTTATCGATGATCGGTCTTTCAACCGGTTGAAGGCCACGATCGAAGACGCGCGATCACGCGGCGCAACCGTCATACCTTTGCTGCCAGGTCCGCCTTGGAATGCGACAACCCGGAAGTTCGCGCCACATCTCGTTTTGAACGCGCCCGCCGACGCGGACGTCATGACTCGCGAGATTTTTGGGCCAATCCTGCCGGTGATCGGCTACACCAACCTCGACGAAGTGGTGACGGCGATCATCGCCGGTCCTCGCCCGCTTGCCCTCTACCCGTTCACCAATGACCAGACTGTGGCCCAACGGATTGTGGATCGCGTGATGTCCGGTGGCGTCACGGTCAACCACGCCCTCCTGCATGTTGCCCAGCACGATCTGCCGTTCGGCGGGGTCGGCGCGTCTGGAATGGGTCACTATCACGGTCGCGAGGGCTTCACGACCTTCTCCAAGATGCGCCCGGTTCTCTATCAGGGGCCGATAGACGCGATGCGATGGCTTTCACCGCCGTACGGAACGCTTGCTTCGCGCGTCCTCAGCTTCCTGACACGGTGACGCACATCAGCCGGGGGCAAGTTTGCTGGGGACACACCTGTGAACCTGGCTATCAGGGAACCCTATCCGGGGGAAGCAGGGACGTAGGCCGACGGTTCGTCGCGCGCTTCAGCAATGCCATGCACGGACAGTATCCGAGGAACAAGTTGGCGCATGGACTCTTCAACCGTGTGCGGTTTCAGGTAGAAAGCCGGGATCGGCGGGACAATGCGCACGCCCATTCGAGACAACTTGAGCAAGTTTTCAAGATGGATCGCATGAAGGGGTGTCTCCCTCGGGATGAGGGTGAGCACCCGGTATTCCTTCAAGGTCACGTCAGCAGCGCGCTCGAGGAGATTTCCTGACGCACCGGTCGCGATCCCCGAAAGGGTTCCCATGCTGCACGGCACGACGATCATGCCCGCGGTGTTCAAGCCACCGCTGGCAATGGGCGCGCCGATGTCGCCAACCGGGTAGGTCGTGACCATTCCACGGTCGCGCCATGCAGCAGCACTCACGGCAAGGTCAGCGTCGAGTTCCTCTCGCCAGACACGCTGTCCCGCAGGTGTGGCTACAAGGATGACTGGGTAGCCGTAATCCTGGAGTTGATCGACGATGAGCCGGGCAAGCAGGTGCCCACTTGCACCGGTAATGCCCACGATGACTGGCGGTCGTACGGACATGGGTTGTCGCCTTCCGGTTCCGGCCTACCGGCCAAAGAACCACCCCACAAGCAGGTCTCCAGACGTCATCAGGAAGAGCGAGACGGCAAGGAATCCGTTCACGTTGAAGAACGCAATGTTCATCTTCGAGAGATCGTCAGGGGACACGATTGAGTGTTCATAGATGAGCAGTCCCGCCGCTCCCATCACGCCGACCCAGTAGGTCACCCCTAAGCCGCACACCACCCCCACCGCACCAAAGAAGATGATGGTGACCACGTGACAGGCGCGGGCAATCTGGAGACCCCGCGCGAGGCCGAACCTCGACGGAATCGAGAACAGTCCCTGTTGGCGGTCGACGTCGATATCTTGACAGGCATAGATGATGTCAAAACCCGCTAGCCAGAAGACAACCGCGAGTCCCAGCAGGAGTGGTTCGGTCGTCACGGCACCGGTGACACCAACCCACGCCCCAATGGGTGCGAGGGCTATCGAGCAACCAAGGACGAAATGGCACAGCCACGTGAACCGCTTGGTGAACGAATAGAGCGTCAACAGGACGACGGCGCCCGGCATCAGGATCAGGCATAAGTCATTGAGTTGCGAGGCCGCGACCGCAAGGGCAATCCCGGAAACCACCGCCGCAATCGACATGTCACGGACGGACAAGAGGCCACGTTGCAAGGCGCGACCCGCGGTGCGTGGGTTTCTCGCATCGATCTGGCGGTCGATGAGACGGTTGAGCGTCATAGCGAACGTCCGGGCCGACGCCATCGCAACCGTGATCCATGCGAACTGGACGAAACTCGGCAGTCCCCGGGCAGCGAGGATCATCCCGAGGTACGCGAATGGCAGGGCAAAGATCGTGTGTTCGAACTTGATTGCATCGAGAAAGACAGCCACCTTCTTCCGGCTGGCCGTTGGTGGAGGCACACTGACCGCAGTCATCGCGGGACCATCCTCCGCACGTGAACACGCGCTAGATCATTATTTCGTCTGAGTCCGCGTCGTCAAGACTGATCGCCTGGTTCAGGCTCATGGCCTTGCGCACCAGTTCCTCGTCACGACGCTCCTGAAACCCACGCCAAAATGAGCCGAGAGTCCACACCACACCCGCACAGGCCGCCAGTGTTCCCACGACAACCGCGATGGATCCAAGCAAATAGTAGATGTTGATGTATTCCACGGCAGCACGCCCGAGGCGTGCGTCAAGGGTGGTAACGAACCCGAGATGCGCCTCCATGAGTGGCGCCGCCTTCGCGCCGCTCGCACATACCT